>CAYXQX010000405.1:0-4384 GCA_964467485.1 uncultured Porphyromonadaceae bacterium
GTTTTTTATGAGGCAATTAAAGATCACCAAATCCATTACCAACAGAGAGAGTGCGTCACTCGATAAGTATCTGCAGGAGATTGGTAAGGAGGAATTAATCACAGTAGAAGAAGAAGTAGAATTAGCCCAACGGATCAAGAAAGGCGATCAAGTTGCTTTGGAGAAGTTAACCAAAGCCAATTTGAGATTTGTTGTTTCCGTTGCTAAGCAGTATCAGAACCAGGGCCTTACCCTTCCCGACCTTATCAATGAAGGCAACTTAGGTTTGATTAAGGCTGCTGAGAAGTTTGATGAAACAAGGGGATTTAAGTTTATCTCCTATGCTGTATGGTGGATTCGTCAATCCATTTTACAGGCTTTGGCTGAACAGTCAAGGATAGTTCGTTTACCACTTAACCAGGTGGGGTCGTTGAACAAGATTAACAAAGCATTATCCCGTTTTGAGCAGGAGCATGAGCGTAAGCCATCTGCAGAAGAACTGGCTAAAGTTTTGGAATTGCCAACTGAGAAAGTTTCAGATACGCTTAGGGTATCCGGACGACACATTTCTGTGGATGCTCCTTTTGTTGAAGGAGAGGCAAATTCATTGCTTGATGTTTTGATCAATGATGATTCACCTAATGCCGACCGAGCGCTAATCAATGAATCTTTAAGTCGTGAGATTGACAGAGCTCTGAGTACTCTTACTGAAAGAGAAAGAGATATTATTAAACTCTTTTTTGGTATTGCTTGTCAGGAAATGACCCTCGAAGAGATTGGCGAGAAGTTTGGCTTGACTCGTGAGAGGGTTCGTCAGATTAAGGAGAAAGCCATAAGAAGGTTAAGGCACACATCAAGGAGTAAGCTATTGAAAACTTTCCTTGGCTAGGAAAGAAATTTCAGCTTTTTATCTAATTCAAACATTTAATACCTGAGTCTTGCAGCTTCTATGAAGTCAAGCTCTGTGGCGGCTTTTTTCATGGCCGCGCGGGTTTCTTGTATCAATCTTTCAAGAGCATCAGCGCCCATATATTGCACAATGGGATCTGCGGCCAGAGTAGGGGTCGCTGGTTCAATATAAGCTTTTTGTTTTTTCCGCCCGGACAAATCACCCATGATATTACTTTGGGCCTTAATTATTTGCTTAGGGGTGATTCCGTGTTCCTCATTGTATTTAAGCTGTTTTTCCCGTCTTCTGTCTGTTTCATCTATAGTCTTCCGCATGCTTTTTGTAATTCTGTCGGCATACATTATCACCAAACCATTAAGATTTCGGGCTGCTCTTCCTGATGTTTGGGTAAGGGCAACAGCCGAGCGCAGGAAGCCTTCCTTGTCTGCATCCAGAATAGCAACAAGGGATACTTCTGGAAGATCCAGGCCTTCTCTTAGGAGGTTGATACCAATAAGTACGTCAAATACTCCTGATCTTAAGCCCTCCATTATTTCAATACGCTCAAGAGTCTCAACATCAGAATGAATATATCTGCATGAGATATTGATTTTACTGAGATACTTGCTTAATTCCTCAGCCATTCTTTTTGTAAGAGTGGTAACCAGTACTCTTTCCTTCTTATTTGTTCTTATTCTGATTTCACCCACAAGGTTATCTATCTGATTACCACTTGGGCGAACTTCGATTGGAGGATCCAGTAAACCCGTTGGACGAATGACCTGATCCGCAACAATCCCTTCGGATTTCTCCAATTCAAAATCGGAGGGTGTTGCAGACATGAAGATCGTTTGTCCTGTTACTTCTTCCCATTCGGGGAACATAAGGGGGCGGTTATCCATAGCAGCCGGTAGTCTGAAACCAAACTCAACAAGATTTTGTTTCCTGGATCTGTCACCTCCATACATTGCTCTGATCTGGGGCAGGGTAACATGACTTTCATCTACCACGGTTATAAAATCTTTGGGGAAGTAATCCAAAAGACAGAAAGGGCGTGTGCCAGGCTCGCGGCCGTCAAAATATCTGGAATAATTCTCAATTCCGGAGCAATGCCCCAGTTCTCTAATCATCTCAAGATCAAATGTCACTCTCTCTTCCAGCCTTTTAGCTTCCAGAGGTTTGCCGATTTCTTTAAAGAAATCTACCTGATCCATCATATCATCCTGGATTTGATGGATGGCAGTTTTGATTCTCTCCTTCGTTGTAACAAAAATATTAGCCGGATAGATTGTGATACTATCAAGATCCTCGATCTGTTCACCACTTATGGGATTGAAAGTGTATAGTTCTTCAATCTCATCACCAAAGAAAATCAGTCGGCATGCTACATCCCCATATGCCATATGGATATCAACAGTATCTCCTTTAACCCTAAATTTCCCATGGGCAAATTCGACCTCATTTCTGGAGTACAGGCTGTCAACCAGCTTTCTCAATAATCTATTTCTGGCAATTTTCTCCCCTTTAGTTATCTGTATTGTATTGCTGTGAAAATCCTCAGGATTACCGATGCCATAAATGCAGCTTACAGATGAGACAACAATAACATCTCTGCGTCCGGAGAGCAGTGAGGCTGTGGTATGCAAGCGCAATTTCTCTATCTCATCATTGATTGCCAGGTCTTTTTCGATATACGTATCAGTTACGGGCAGGTAGGCTTCCGGTTGGTAATAATCATAGTATGACACAAAGTACTCAACTGCATTATCAGGAAAAAAGGTTTTAAATTCACCATATAGTTGAGCTGCCAGGGTTTTGTTATGGCTGAGGATAAGGGCAGGTCGGTTGAGTTCCTTAATGACATTGGCAACGGTAAAAGTTTTTCCTGATCCGGTTACCCCCAGCAGGGTTTGATAAGGGACCTCTTGCATCAGGCCTTCCATAAGTTGTTTAATGGCTGCGGGCTGATCGCCGGTAGGCATGAAATCAGAAATGAGTTTAAAATCGGACATCCTATTTTGTTCTGGTGGTTGAGCTTGTCATGTTTGTTCCTATTCCCATGAGCCCCATCTCTATGAAGACTACTGGGATAGTTATTAACCCACCTATTAATAAGGCTTTTACAAGCATCCCAAGAGGTTCGTGTTCATATTTATCACGAAAATAAATGTAGAACAGAATTATTAATACGGGTGCCAGGGCTATCAAAAGTAAATCCATATTTATATGTTTTGGGAGGGAACTAAGATAATCATTTCAGTATCTTAAGTCAGGTCAATTCAGCAAAATTCAGTTAGAAAAAAATCAGGATAGAGTTTTTTGAATTCTATAAATTATTGAATGCCTGATTGTCCGGATATTAAATTACCTTTGCGAAAAATTTAGAAACGATTAATTAGGGCTGGTCCCTGGAAGAAATAGTATGAAATTTAATGAATTTGGATTGGGTGAAGAGATCCTAAAAGGGATAAAAGAATTAGGATTTGAAGAAGCTACACCTGTCCAGCAGGAGTGTTTGCCGGTATTGCTAAGTGGGAAGCAGGATATGGTGGCACTTGCACAAACCGGCACCGGAAAAACAGCGGCTTTTGGATTGCCATTACTTGAGATGATAAAGGGCAAGGCTAAGTTGCCACAGGCCTTGATATTAAGTCCAACCAGGGAGTTATGTGTTCAGATTGCATCTGACCTGGAGAAATATTCAAAATATATGACTGGCCACAGTGTTGTGGCAGTTTATGGGGGGGCAAATATTCAGGCCCAGATGTCTGCTCTGAGAAAAGGGGCTTCCATTGTAGTTGGGACTCCAGGGAGAACATTGGATCTTATAAAGCGAAAAAGGCTGAATGTGAGTGAGGTGCGTTATCTGGTTATGGATGAGGCAGATGAGATGCTAACCATGGGCTTCAAGGATGATATGGATGCAATTCTTGAAGGTACTCCTGATGATAAGCAGACTATGCTTTTCTCAGCCACCATGCCAAAGGAGATCAGAAATATTGCACAGAATTACATGACCAATCCTCTTGAGATATCTGTTGGTCAGAGGAACGCGGGGGCAGAGAATGTTGAGCATCAGTATTATATGGTTCATGCTCGTGACAGGTACAAAGCATTAAAGAGGATTGTTGATATTCATCCGAAGATTTATGGACTTGTATTTTGCAGGACGCGTGCCGAAACCAAGGATGTTGCGGATAAATTGATGGGAGAGGGTTACAATGTTGATGCATTGCATGGTGATTTATCACAGGCCCAGAGGGATTTTGTAATGAATCGTTTCAGACAGAAACATCTACAGCTACTTATAGCTACTGATGTTGCTGCTCGTGGGCTTGATGTTAGTGATCTCAGTCATGTTATCAATTATAATCTTCCTGATGAGTTGGAAATTTATATACACAGAAGCGGAAGAACTGGTAGAGCCGGAAAAACGGGGATAGCCATATCTATCATTCATACCAGGGAATCAGGTAAGATAAATGCGCTGGAAAAAATCAGCAAGAAGAAATTTGA
>CAYXQX010000406.1:0-4381 GCA_964467485.1 uncultured Porphyromonadaceae bacterium
TTTATTGTAACTTCATTTATACCATAAAATATTTGATTAACCGTTAAAACATCTCTAACGTCCATTAAATCTTCTTTACTATCAATGATTATTATAACTGGAACATCAATATTTGTATTTCTAGATATTTCTTTTTCTGAAATATTTTCAGCACAAAGAAAATGTGTTATAATAAGCAAGCTTAAAATTAATAACAGGAAATATTTCTTCATTCTGAAAGGCATAATCAAATAAATAATTGTTCAAAAATACAATATCCTGATATTAATCTGCTTGTTAATGTCATTGATGTTTCCTGCTGCCACTATTTTTGATCCGTCGAGAGGATCCATTTGAAAAATATATTTGGCATCCTTTGACAGCTTGTCGACAAAGATAATTCGCCCTTTGCATAAGGAAAATCTGCCTGGCGTTTAATAATGAATTCATTTAGAGCTATGATGTTGTAGGAGTAAATATCTATGATTTTGGGGTGTACTACCAAAGATGGGAGATTTATTTTAAATTTACAAAAAAGGTAAATATGCTGGTATATAAGTTCGGTGGCGGAGTATTAAGGGATCCGGATGGGGTCAAACAGATGGTAAGTATTATTGAATCGGGTTTATCCTCCAAAGATAAGCAGGACATTGTTGTGGTGGTTTCAGCCTTTGGAAAAATGACTAATGCATTTGAGATGCTTTATAAGGATTGGATATCAGGAGTTGATTATAAACAATCATTCAATAGTATACTCGAATATCATACTGATTTTGCTGAAAAGTTGTTCGGTGATAAAGAATATGCGGATGATATTATTACTATATCATTTACAGAGCTGGTTGATTTGCTTTCGGATGATTCCCCGGCAAATGAATTTATGGCCTATGACAAGATTGTTATACAGGGCGAGGTTATTTCTTCAATAATAATTTCTGAATATCTAAAGAAGGCAAAGCTGGATCATGAATTATTGGATGCAAGGCAACTAATAATTACTGATTCCAGTTTTAAGGAGGCAAAAGTTAATTGGAGTTTAACATCAGGATATATTGATGAAAGAATAAATGGAGGAGAAATAAACTCCAGGGTATGGCTTACCCAAGGATTTATTGGTGCAGATACTGATGGTAATTCTACTAGTTTAGGTCGTGAGGGTTCAGATTTCACTGCGGCAATTCTGGCATCAGTATTAAAAGCAGATGAAGTTGTTTTTTGGAAAGATGTGCCTGGGATTATGACTGGAGACCCTGATAAATTCTCTGATGTTCATAAACTTAATGATATTTCATACCTGGAGGCAATAGAATTATCCTATTTTGGAGCTAAAATACTTCATCCAAATACCATTAAACCTTTACATAACAAGAATATTACCTTGAGAGTTAAGTCTATCTTTTCTCCGGAGGAGGAAGGAACAAAGGTTATACTGGATCCTGAGATTTCAGATGAAAAGCCGGTATTAATAGTTAAGTCTAATCAAGTACTTGTATCTATTCAACCTCGGGATTTTTCTTTTATTATGGAGGATTCGGTGTCGGCTATTTTTGCCCTGCTATCAAAATATAAAATGAGGGTAAACTTATTGCAGCATGGAGCTGTGAGTATGTCTTTTTGCCTTGATTATAATGAGATCCTTCTAAACAGGCTAATTGGCGACCTGATACCTGATTTTCAAATTCTTTATAATCCGGGGCTTGATTTACTTACTATACGTCATTACACAGAAAGTGTTATTGAAAAGCTTACATCAGGGCGTAAGGTTTATGTTAAGCAGCAAAGCAGAAATACGGCAAGGTTTGTATTAGCTTAGCGATTAAATTCCAGTGCTTTACCACGTTTGGTCTCATTGAAGATTCCATTGTCAAATGCCAGATGCCCATTAATGAATGTGTGGGTGATTCTTGATTTAAAGGTAGCACCTTCCATAGGTGACCATCCGCATTTGTACAGGATATTTTTCTTATTAACTGTCCAGGGATCATTTGGGTCGATGATAACAAGGTCGGCGAAGTACCCTTCCCGGATATATCCTCTGTCCATAACCTGAAAAATGTCTGCAGGTGCATGACACATTTTTTGCACAATGGTTTCCAATGGTATTAGCTTCTTATGATAGAGTTCCATCATTGCAGTTAGGGAATGCTGTACCATTGGTCCTCCAGATGGAGCTTCAAGGTAGTTGTTGTCCTTCTCCTCCAATGTGTGAGGGGCATGGTCAGTTGCTATTACATCTAATTTATTGTCTAATATCCCTTTGATAAGAGCGTCTTTGTCTTTGGCCGACTTAATAGCAGGATTCCATTTAATTAAGGATCCCTTAGCCGCATAGTCAGAATCATCAAACCAGAGATGGTGAATGCAGACCTCTGATGTTATTTGTTTCTTAATATGGCTAACAGAATTTTCGAGCAGTTCAAGTTCCTTGGCCGTTGAAACATGTATCAGATGCAAGTTGGTATTGTGTTTTTTTGCCAGGGCAACTGCAAAGCTGGATGATTTATAGCATGCCTCTTCGCTTCTGATCTTAGGATGGAATTCGATAGGTATATTTTCCCCAAACTTCTTTTTGTATTCAGCGAGATTCTGTTTGATAGTTTCTTCATCTTCGCAATGAACAGCAATCCTGATGTTAGGAATAGAAAATATACTGGCAAGGGTTTTAGAGTCATCAACAAGCATATTGCCGGTTGATGCACCCATAAATACCTTAATGCCACATGCTCTTTGCCGGTTAATAGCTTTTAGTTCCTCCAGGTTATTATTGGTTGCACCTAAATAAAATGAATAGTTTGCAAGTGATTTTCTGGATGCTGATCTAAATTTCTTTTCAAGAAGTTGGTTTGTGGTAGTCTGAGGTGAGGTGTTAGGCATTCCCATGAAACTGGTTATACCTCCTGCCACGGCAGCTCGGGATTCTGAATATATATCTCCTTTATAAGTAAACCCTGGATCTCTGAAATGGACATGATCATCAATAAGTCCGGGTATTAATAATCTATTTTTACCATCAATGATAATTGTTCCTGCTGGTACATCGGGAGGTGTTGGGTCGTCTGATATCCTGACTATTCTTTCTTTCTTTACCCAGATATGACCCAGGAACTTTTTGCCCTCATTGACAATATTGATATTTTTAATCAGGTAAGAGCTCATGAATTAGCAATGTGTTTTCGATAGTTTTTCCTCAAGCTGCTTAGTTTCATTCTAACAACTCCAATTAGAGCTTCACTGAAAATGCCTCCGCTCATTTTAGAGGTGCCTAATTCTCTGTTAATAAAGATAACAGGTATTTCGAAGATAGAATATCCCAATTTCCAGACTTTAAATTTCATTTCGATTTGGAATCCATATCCTATCATCCTGATTCTATCTAGATTAAGTTTTTCCAAGACTTCTCTTCTATAGCAGACAAATCCTGCTGTAAGATCTCTTACCGACATTCCTGTAATCAATCTCACATAAGTACTTGCATAATAAGAAAGAAGTAAGCGTCCAAGAGGCCAGTTCACAATTGCGACACCCATCTTATACCTGGAGCCTACGGTCATACCAACTCCATTCTTTTTACATGCATTTAATAATGGAACAAGATCTGTGGGGCTATGGGAGAAATCTGCATCCATTTCAAAAATGAATGAGTAGTCTCTTTCCAAGGTCCATTTAAATCCATCAATATAAGCTGTACCCAAACCCATTTTCCCTGGCCTTTCCATCAGAAATAGTTTTTCGGAGAACTCTTGTTGCAAGTTTTTAACAATGGATGCTGTTTTATCTTTCGAGTTATCGTCAATAACAAGGATATCAAAATCCGTTTGAAGGGAAAATACCTCTTTAATTATGCGATGGATGTTTTCTTCCTCTTGATAGGTTGGTATGATTATCAGATTTTCGGACACTTAATAATTTTTATATCAGCCAATATTTATAAATAGGACGCTAAGTTAATATTTTTAAGTCAAAGAGAATGTTTCGTAAATTAGGAATTATAATACATAATATATTATATAGGGGAAGGCAGTCTGAAGGTGCATTGAGAATAAAAGTGAAGTTTTATGAAAATAAAAGTAGAATAATTTTGGAAGTGTAAAATAAGACTCTATCTTTGCATCCGCTTTTGAAAAACAAAAGTTCTTTTACAGTTTGAAAATGGGTTCTGGCAGATGAAAAAAATTGTGAAAAAAGGCCAGAAAAGTTTGCAGAGAATTAAAATTAATTTTTAACTTTGCAGTCCCAAATTTGAATAACGTTCTTTGAATTATTGAAGAGAAATAGCACAAGGCAAGTAAGGAAAACATCAATTTTTTTATTTTGATACTTGATAACTTCTGAGAAAAGACAAACAATTACAACGAAGAGTTTGATCCTGGCTCAGGATGAACGCTAGCGGTAGGCTTAACAC
>CAYXQX010000407.1:0-4367 GCA_964467485.1 uncultured Porphyromonadaceae bacterium
CTGTTCCACACCCTATTTCAGCAATCATCTTAGATTCTAATGGATTTTCTTTTATGCTAAAATTTTGAAATGCCAAGGTTTGTGAAAAATCCAGTTTCGACTCATAATCGGGATCGATAGCATCTCCATCATACATATTGGCACAAATATCGGTGTTCTGAGCAGCCAGCGCTATATCAAAGGAGTCTGCACCAGAACACATTGCAAACAAAAACCCACCGGTAGCCACATAGTTTTTAATCGTTAGTGCAACTGCCAATTTCATTTTTGACACCTTTTTGAAACCATAGGTCTTTGCCAGATTCTCATTATCCTGAACTTGTCTCTGATACCAAGCCATATTGTGAAAAGTCTTGTAAAACTTACCATACTGACCTGTAAAATCTTCATGATGGAGGTGAAGCCAATCATAATCAACCAGCTTACCTTCAATTATTTCACCATCATATATTTGGTCATATGGAATCTCAGCATACTGAAGGGCCAACATAACTGCATCATCCCAAGGCTGCTTCCCTTCCGGAGCATACACGGCTATCCTGGGAGCCTTAATCAATTTAATTACTTCCTGATTTACCTCCGGCTGAGCAATCCCATCAAGTATTTGAAGCCGCTTCGCATCAGTAATAAGCTCTGTACTTAATCCTCTGAGCTTGCATTCCTGGTCGACAAGCTCATGATAGGGAATCATGAAGCTCCCGCCCCTGTAGTTAAGCAGCCATTCAACCTCTATCCCCTGTTCAATCGACCAATAGGCTACTCCATATGATTTTAAATGATTTTTCTGATTCTCATCCATTGGCAACAACAAATAAGCTGCATGCAACGAGAGGCTCAGGCTGACAAGAACAAGCAAAGTAATTATTCTCCTCATTATTATCTTTCTGCTATCTAAACATTTTTTAAAATACATCATCAAGCTTATCCTTTGAATCAAACCCCTTTCCAATAGGTAGGTTGTCATCATCCTGATTCATCTTCGATTCTACTCTAACACTATCCTCCCCTTCAAAATCTCCGAGGAAATCCTCATCCATATCGGTAAATTTAGCCTGCTCAGATCTGAACTTAAGTGTAACCTCACCAATCGGCCCATTCCTGTGTTTAGCAATAATAATTTCGGCTAAGCCCTTGGTAGAGTTGCCATCAGCATCCTGAAGCAAGCCAAACCGTTCGGGGCGATGAATAAAAATGACCAGGTCAGCATCCTGCTCAATTGCTCCTGATTCTCTAAGGTCGGATAGTTGAGGCCTCTTGTCTCCTGAACGTAATTCAACAGATCTATTCAACTGCGAGAGAGAAATTATCGGAATATCCAATTCCTTCGCTATAGCTTTTAGAGATCTGGAGATTGAGCTTACTTCCTGCTCTCTATTACCTTGGGTTTCTGGAGGCCCAGACATTAATTGAAGATAATCAACTACAATAATCTGGATATCATGCTGGATTTTTAGTCTTCGCGCCTTTGCCCTTAGCTCAAATACCGATATGGCTGGCGTATCATCGATAAAAATTGGCGCTTCAACAAGGCTCTTTAACTGAATCTCCAACTGCTCCCATTCATATTTTTTGAGATTTCCGTTACGTATCTTGTCTGCAGGTATTCCAGTTTCACTAACAATCATCCTATTAACCAGCTGTATACTCGACATTTCCAAGGAGAAAAATGCAACTCCCTTGTTATGTTCAACAGCCATGTTGCGAGCCATAGATAATACCAGAGCTGTTTTGCCCATGGAGGGCCTGGCAGCAATAACTATTAAATCGGATGGTTGCCAGCCTGAGGTGATACGATCCAGCTTGGTAAATCCTGATGGAACACCACTGAGACCTTCTGCACGACCTGAAATTTCCTCAATCCTTTTGATAGCCTGGTCGATAACAGCATCAATCTTCTGTGTTTCCTTTTTGATATTCCCAAATGCAACCTCAAAAAGCTGACTTTCCGAAAAATCAAGAAGATCATCAACATCAACAGAATTATCAAAAGCTTTTTCCTGAATCTGCGTTGAGACCCGAATCAGTTCTCGCTGAATATACTTCTGACTAATTATCCTGGAATGAAACTCAATATGAGCTGCAGAAGCAACACTGCTTGTTAGCTGTGTTAAAAAATAAGGCCCTCCAACAACATCCAACTGTTCTTTTTTCTTTAATTGCTCAGAAACAGTTAACAGATCGATGGGTTCTAGCTTTCTGGACAATTCAAGAACAGCTTCAAAAATCATCCTGTGAGATTCCTTGTAAAAAGATTCCGGCCTTAAAATATCAATAACAGATATTATGGCATCTTTCTCCAACATAATTGCCCCAAGCACAGCCTCTTCCAATTCAAGAGCCTGTGGAGGAACCTTACCTAGCTCCTGAATGAGCTGGTTAATCTTTTTAGCAGGATCGTATGCTTTTTTCTGGGCCATTATAAATTTATTTGGATTGCAAAGATGCTTAGAAAATTACTAAAAAAAATGCTTAATTTCGGAATTGTTGAAAACTACCAAACATGACAAATGCTATTATTTCCACCAGCTAAAATCAACATCGGATTGTACGTAACAGGTAAGCGTGATGACGGATATCATAACATTTCCTCTTTGTTCTTCCCTCTTAATCTATGTGACATCCTTGAGCTTAATCCTGATGAAGCCCAGGGTCTTAGCACCGACAAATTAAGTGTATCTGGTCTTCCCATCCCAGGCAATAGCCCGGATAACCTAATTTTAAAAGCATGCCGTAAGCTAAGAGAAATAAAGAATCTCCCCTTCTTCAAAATTCATCTCCACAAAATTATTCCAACCGGCGCCGGATTAGGAGGAGGTTCGTCCGACGGAGCATTCATGTTAAATGCCATAAATCAATTCTCCAATCCTGGCCTTACTCCTGAAAAAATAACGGAGATTGCTCTTTCTCTTGGAAGCGATTGTCCATTTTTTTTAAATCCTGTTAGTCAACTGGCTTCGGGCCGGGGAGAAGAATTAATTGAATTACCAATTAATCTGAAGGGTTATTGGATCAGTATTTTTAATCCTGGAATACATGTTTCTACAAAAAATGCCTATGAGATGGTTGATATAAACACTCCGGAATTACCTCTTACAGAGGCCTTGAAATTGCCAGTCGTGCAATGGAAAAACAAAGTTGAAAATGCATTCGAAAAATCAGTATTCAAATTACACCCGGAAATTTCAGCACTGAAACAAAGCTTGTATCAGTCGGGTGCTGTTTATGCGGCGATGTCTGGTAGTGGGTCATCAGTATTTGGAATCTTCAAAGAAAAAAAAGAATGGAACGCACAATTAGAAAGAGCTCATATATGGACTGAATTAATCTAAAAAAAAAGACCGGCAGTGCCAGTCTTTTTATCAAATTGTCATTTTGTTATTTATTTAGATTTTTTAGCTTTTGAAGTAACCTTTGATTTCTTCTTAACTTCAATATCTTGTAACTCCATCATCAATTCATTCTTTGGCACGCGCTGCCCCTCTTGGACATGAATGGATTTCACAATACCGGATTTTGTGGCCAGAATCTTATTTTTCATCTTCATGGCTTCCAATACATATAAACAGCGCCCTGCATTAACCTTTTGACCAATTTTTACAGTTAGCTTGACAATTGTACCTGGAATTACTGCTAGAATAATATTGGGATTATCGGGCTTCCATTTCGTCCTTTCGGCGAATTTTTTTGTTAGATGGGTCTTATACCTTGCTCCTTCAAGTTGGAATATAGATAGTTTCTTTTCGTTATTATCTTCCATGACTATTGATTTGATGGATTAAAGGGGAATTGATCCATGTTTACGATCCGGCAAAGAAACACTCTTAGTTTCAGAAACCTCTAAGGCATGCATTAGAAAATGCCGTGTTTCTTCAGGCTCAATTACTGCATCAACGTAACCTCTTGAGGCAGCAACATAAGGATTCGCAAATTTCTCCTTATACTCTTTGATTTTTTGCCTTCTCATTTTATCAGGATCATCCGATTCGGCAATTTCCTTCCGGAAAATAATATTTGCAGCCCCCTCAGGTCCCATCACAGCAATTTCAGCTAGCGGCCATGCAAAAACAAAGTCGGCATTTAAGTGACGACTATTCATTGCTATATAACCTCCACCATAAGCTTTCCTCAATATCAGGGTAATCTTAGGAACAGTTGCTTCGCTATATGCATAAAGAACTTTTGCTCCATGCCTGATTACTCCGGCATGCTCCTGGTCAACTCCCGGAAGATAACCCGGCAAGTCCACTAAAGTAATAATAGGAATATTAAAAGCATCGCAGAAGCGTATAAACCGTGCCGCCTTATCTGACGAGTCCACATCAAGTACTCCGGCCAAAACCATTGGTTGGTTTGCTATAAAACCTACA
>CAYXQX010000408.1:0-4363 GCA_964467485.1 uncultured Porphyromonadaceae bacterium
TGCCAAAAACTGTATTATCTGAAAATCCACTTGAGCGGGAGAAGCAGATTATGAGATGGCAATGGGAGGAGCTGGATTCTATTGAAGCAGGAAAGACATTTACATTAACTGAGGTTTTGGTTTACAAGTTAAAACTACAGGTTTTAAGCAGATTGTACTCCTTTAATCCTGATGCTGGTGCAGCAGTAATGGCTTCAATAGTAGATCCGGCTAAAAAAATGGAGGATTAATAATGGCAGGCATAAAGATAAAATATACAAAAACAGAAAGGGCTCGTCAGAAAAAAATCCTGAAGGTATCAGAAAGGATGCTTCCATTGTTTGAGGCGATGGAGAAATTGCTGATGGCTACGATTAATACAATATCCGAGCGGATTGATGAGATCCGGGAGATTATTGAAAGAAACAGGAAAGAAGCTGAACCCTGGCTTGCGGTGATGAGTGATTCATGGATAGATATCAATGAATACATTTCGGTTGATAGAATTATTACCAAACCGAT
This sequence comes from uncultured Porphyromonadaceae bacterium, assembly GCA_964467485.1. Taxonomy (GTDB): domain Bacteria; phylum Bacteroidota; class Bacteroidia; order Bacteroidales; family UBA12481; genus JAUVKA01. Next base: position 502 of record CAYXQX010000408.1, read on the forward strand.
TGATGTTGCAGGAGTTCGGGTAATGGAGTATAAAAAAGTTGATTTCAACGTAATGCCTATTACTGATGGTACACCTTTATGGGTTGATGATGCGGTGAACCTGATGCAGGAACAATTACAGTTTATAGCAGAAATCAGGTGTCTTGAGGATCAGATTGAGTTGTTGGAGGAAGAGCTTCTTGATGTAAGGGCCCGGGTTAAACTCTTTGAGAACAGACGCATTCCAAATGCCAAGATCGCCATTAGAAAAATTGGCCAAAAGTTGCAGGATGATGAGCGTCTGACTATTGCTACTGCTAAGGTTGTGAAAATGACAAAAAAAGAGGAGGTAAGCTCATGATTACTAGAATGAAAAAGGTATTGCTTGTAATGCCTGAATCATCTGAAGAAATTGATGCTAACCTGACTCTCTTAGGCAAGCTTGGAGTGATGCATATTAAGCCTTTTCAAGCACCAAAGGATGAGTCTATTGAGCGGGTTGATGCTCGTATTAAGCAATTTGAGAAAGCTATTTCTATCCTCGATAGATATGAGGATGGTGCTTCTTTGGAATTATCAGATATTCAGGACTTCACGACTATAAATCGTGGAGAGATTGAATTGATGGAAAAGGTCCTGGATTCAGAAAGCAGGCGGATTGTTTATGAAAACAACAGATCAATCCTATTACAGGATCAGGATTGGTACAGTAAATGGGGAAATGTATCTAAAGATGATGTTGATGAGCTCGAAAGTAGGGGAGTTTATATAAAGCTATACCTGCTGGAGAACAAAGATCTAAAGCGTATTCAAAATCGTGATGATGTTACGCTGGTAGGAAGTTATGATAATTGGCATCAGCTTATCCTGATATCAGGAGACAAAGACCTAACACTCGATTTCCATGAAGAGCTCATTCCTCATGTCCATTTTGATAAATTAGAAAAGGCTTTAGTTGAGACAAATGAGCAGATTGCTGAAGCTGAAGGGCTTTTATATAAGCTTCATGCTCATGAATCATTGTTGAAGGTGGCTCTTGAAGAAAGAATCAGACGGTATGATGTGCGAAATATTCATTATGGCGGTATTGATTTCGACCAGCAGCTTAGGTTCTGGAAAGGTTATATTCCATATACTGATGTAGATCAACTTGTTGAGGTGGCAGAGAAACAACGCTGGGGTTATGTAATTGAGGATCCTTCTCCCGAAGAAATAGATGAGGTACCTACTCTTATCAAAACCTCTAAATGGGCAGAAAGAGTTCGCCCTGTGATGGATTTCATGGGCCTTGTTCCCGGTTATCAGGAAGTGGATGTATCAAAGGTATTTCTACTTTTCTTTACATTTTTCGCTGGAATACTGGTTGGTGATGCTGGTTATGGTTTTGTATTTCTGTTACTAACATTTCTGGTTCACAGGAAGAAGAAGTTTGCTAAGAGTACAGAGTTTCAGCTTATGTACACACTATCGGCCTCTATCATGATCTGGGGTACGCTTACCGGGACCTATTTCGGATCAGAAGCGATTGCGGAGGTTTCTTTCCTGAGTATACTAAAAGTGGAAAAGCTCGCCAGCTTTGGCGGGGATAATGTGTTCATTCAGAAGTTTATGTTCCTGATTGGAGCGATTCATTTAACAATCGGACATCTCCAGGTAGCCGTGAAGTATATCAATAGTGTAAAGGCTATTGCACAACTTGGATGGACAGCTATTATATGGGGCTTGTATTTGATTGTAAATCAGATGGTGCTGGGTATTCAGGCCCCGGGAATAATGCTTTGGCTATTCGTTGGTGGATCGGTATTAATAGCTTTATTCTCTAATCCAGGTGGCAATTTTTTTAAAGGTGTTGCTTCTTCACTTGGTAATTTGCCACTAAGTATTATCAATGGCTTTTCCGACATTATTTCTTATATCCGTCTTTATGCAGTAGGATTATCAACGGTGTTGATGGCTACTAGTTTTAATGAGATGGCTATTGGAGATGGAATATCCACCATTGCCTCAGGTATAGGCGCTGTTATAATATTGATACTCGGTCATGTTTTGAATATGATACTGGCAGCAATGGCAATCCTTGTTCATGGTGTCCGCTTAAACATGCTGGAGTATGCCGGACACGCAAATGTAGAATTTTCGGGAAGTGAATACGACCCATTTAAGATAAAAAAAACAGAAACTTTTTAAAGGAATAAAAAAATGACAATAGCAACAGTAGTAAGCGGCTTTGGTGGTCATGCCATCGCTTTAGGAATAGCAGGAGTAGGTTCTGCAATTGGAACAGGAATTGCCGGAATGGGAGCATTGGGGCTCTGGAAACAATCAATTAAGGATAAGAAGAAGCTTCCATCCCTGGCACTTGCAATGGTAGGTATGCCTTTGAGTCAGGTAATTTACGGAATGATCTTTATGAATGCCATGGCTGGTGCAAACCTGAATCCTGATAGTTATACAAATCAGATGATATGGTCAGCCTTTGTTGGTCTTGCCATTGCTGCTTCTGCAGTCATGCAAGGTAAAGTAGGAGCTGCTGCTTGTGCTAACCTGGCCATTGATAGCAAACAAGGTTCTGGAATGTATATTGCTGCGATGGGTATTATTGAGACTGTGGCCTTGCTTGCAATGGTATTTGGAATGGGTGGAATACCGGGTGCATAGGGATACTGTATTGATTGGCATCTAAGGGATTTTGATGGGTCCTCAAATTGAGGCCACAGAGTTTCCAAGTCAATATTTTCATAATACTTTATTTGTCCTGGTACAAGGTGTGAAATATAAGAAAGGATAGGAGTTTAAAAGCCGCATTATAAAATTAGGAAGTTATTCTTTTAAGCTCTTTAATAAGAGTCCGTTTTGTGTCAGTATCTGAAGACGAATGTCCGGCATTAGTAATATTCAATACAGAGTTCTTTAATTCAGAATGTAATCTGAATGCTTGAGCCGGTGGACAAATGAAATCATATCTTCCTTGTACTATTGACGTTTTAATATTTTCAATCTTATCAATATTCTTCATGATGAAGTCTTCAGTTAGGAAGCAATTGTTCTTTATGTAATAAGCTTCAAGAATGGCCATAGATTTATATGAGAAAGATTGAAGTGCCTCATGAGGATCAGAAATCTTATTTATTGTATAGAACGACATTTCATAATAGGCCCATTCATAAGCATATTTATCACTCACTTTCTTATCGTCTGAGAGCATTTTATCAAGGTAATAATCTACCGGGTTTTCTCCATCGGGAACCAAACTGGCAAACCTATCCCACACATCAGGAAAAAATTCCTTTATTCCTCCCCTGATATAATGGTCAAGTCCATAATTATTGGCTAGCCAAATTCCTCGTATAACTAATCCCAGCACACGTTTAGGGTTATGGATGGCATAAACCAGAGCAAGTGAGCTTCCCCATGAACCTCCAAATACATATACATTATCAAAGCCTAAATGATCCAACAATAGATCTATATCGCTTAATAAATCTTGAGTTGTGTTATTCTCTATTGAACCAAAGGGTTTGCTTCTGGAAGTTCCTCTCTGATCGAACAATACGACATTGTATCTGTTCTTATTGAAGAACTGTTTGTCATTATCTGAAAACCCGGCCCCCGGTCCGCCATGAAGGAACAAAACCGGAATTCCTTTAGGATTACCATATAACTCAAAATATAATGAGTGACCATCAGATACATCAAAGTACCCTGTCTTGTATGATTGTTTATTTTTTATTGTTGTCATAATAGCTGTATTTGTGTTATGCAAAATTCTATGAGGTATAGTTCAGTTTAATCCTCAAACACTTTCATCTCTCAGTGGTACCTGCAGGGCTGATGATATTTTCTCTGCCTGTTTATGGATGTACTCTTTTTCTCCGGATATCAG
>CAYXQX010000409.1:0-4351 GCA_964467485.1 uncultured Porphyromonadaceae bacterium
AACCACACAGGGAAAAGGCAATACCGTTGCTCAAGATAACAATATATACGGTTATTGCCTCACCGGTATCGATCTCACCCCGGAAATGCAAGCTAAGGTAGCCAAGATGCAAAAAGATCATCAGGCGGCAATGACTCCACTACGCAATAAACTTCAAGGAACTCGCAACTGGGAAATAAAAAACCAAATGAGAACTGAGATGAATGCTTTAAAAGCTAAGCATCAGGAAGAAATATGGACACTGGTTCCTGAATCCAGGGGTAAAAGCTTAAACCTCCAGCAAGGTACAGGACGTGGACAGGGCTATCCTGGTCAGGGATTAGGCAGAGCTGCTGGTGGTCTTGGATTGGGACAAGGAGTTGGTCGTGGAGTAGGACAAGGAATTGGCCGTGGTGCCGGACGAGGCGCTGGACGTGCTGTCGGTCGTGGCGTTGGTCGTGGCGGCGGACGCGGCGCAGGATGGGGGTACAGATAGTATTCCCATCCTTTCCTTTATTTGTCCCATGGCAAAATACTCATGCCATTGGGCCTGTATGAAGGCAGTTTGTTCCCAGTGTCCCGGGCACGTTTTACCTTGTTCAGATATTCATCCCTGGTTTCATCCGGATTCCAATACCACTCATGGGGGATGTGCTCGGTTTTCATAATTTCTCTGGCATCTTTAACAAGATCAGGATAAAAATCAGCCATATTTCTTAGGGCATAAGTATCCTCCTCAATTAGATACAACTCTATCTGGCTTTCAGGATTTTTTCGATAGGCTTTCCAAGGTCCCATCCTTACAGCCTGCTCCCTACCCTTCGAGAAGTACATATGTTCATGACCCTTAAACTTATCTATATCACCTTGTAATGCTGGAAGGAGACTAACTCCATCAGTTTGATAACTGGCAGTATCCATACCGGCAAGAGTGCTTGCCGTTGGGAAAAAGTCAGGAAGCCAGACTGGCTCATTAACTATACCAGGTTTGAATTTAGCAGGCCAACTGGCAAAAAAAGGTATCCTGTTTCCCCCTTCAAGGACTGAGAACTTACCCCCTGTGAATGGACCTTTATTCTTCAACCAGGGATCATCAGGCCAATCAGGTGCATTACCTCTTGCCATATATCCACACATGGAGTAGCCGTTATCAGAAGAGAAGAAAATCAGAGTATTATCATATTCCCCCGTTTCCTTCAAATAACTAACCAGCTCTCCAACAAAACTATCCAGTTTTATTACCATAGCAGCCCATTCGCGTGTTTTTATGTAAATGCTATCCGGTTCCTGCATCACACCCAAATCAGGAACGATAACTGGTCCATGAGGCAACTGTGTAGCGTAATAAAGGAAAAATGGCTTATTGGTTTTTTTGGGGTCGTTATCATTAAGAAAACGGAATGCCGCCTTTTCAATCTCATCTTCTGAGTATGTATACCCGTAGGGATCATCTAACTCTTCGATATACAGCCTACCATTCTCATCATAAGTGTTCGATGGTCTGTCCTGCTTATATCTCTTGGGCATATCAAACTTGAAATTCTCAGGGTACTTAATGTATTTATCATTCTCCCACAGATAAAATGGAATAAATGTATGAGCCCTGCCTTGATCATAGTAGCCAAATGCATAGTCGAACCCTTGCTTATAGGGAACACCCTCAGTATCCGGCAATCCTATCCCCCATTTTCCTGTGAATCCTGTATTATACCCAGCCTCTTTCAGAACCTCCGCAATAGTTATGTCCTCATCTCTCAGGTTCTCCTGTCCCCTAGCACTGGAATTTATCCTGATGGGCCCATGTCCGGTATGAAGACCTGTCATTAAGCAGCCTCTTGATGGAGCACATTCAGGTGCAGCCGCATAAGCCTGAGTAAAACGAACCCCTCCTGTAGCCAAATCATCGAGGTTGGGCGTGGTATATCTTTCCTGACCAAAAACACTTAAATCCCGATAGCTTAAATCATCAGCAAGAATGTAAATGATGTTTGGTTTCGAGCCTTTAAGGTTATCTGAAGACCTGTTGGCACAGCCGATGCCGAAGAATATTATTGAAAAAAACATCAGGAAATATTTCAATACTAAATTCATATTATGGATATTTTCATTTTAATAAATTAATTATCCCCTCCTACTTATTTCCTTCAATTGATCCAAGCGCAATATCTTTATTTTTTTTCCCTCTAATTCTATAATATTTTCATTCTTCAGCTCAGCCAACAACCTTACAATACTTTCCATAGAAATACATGCAAAATCTGCAAAATCTTGCCTTGTCAGATATGTAAAAAGGTCATCCTGATCTAAATGAACACTGTCCAAATAGAGTAAAACATCGGCTAAACGACCATGCATTTGTTTATGTCCTATACTTTTTATCTTGTCAAACAGCTGCTTTTCTTTATCACAATACCATTTTACTATTTCACTAGCAAAAACTCCATTATGTAGAACTAGTTTTTTAAAACTTTCTTTTTCGATTAAGCAGATTGATGAGTCGCACAATGCAAGGGCCGAATAGTTATAAATGTTTTCTCCAAATATTGCCGACAAAGCTATGAACTCATTTGATTTGGAGATATTGACATTAATATTTTTATTTCCCCTACTCTCAAGATAAATTTTAACCAGTCCATCTGCTATATATAAAACGTATGAAGCAAATGCACCTTGTTTGCAAATGGTTTCTCCTCGTCTGTATTGTATTTGAGTTTTGTTTTGATTAATGAATTCCAGTTCTGAAGGGATTAGTTTTTTAAAGCATTTAGAGCTTTTCTTACAGTCCAGGCAATTTGTTGATTCAGAGTACTTATTCATCATCATCTTTATTGATCAATACAAAAATAGGATATATATCAATTAAAATCTTGATTGTTATCAATAATTCAATTAGCGTCTAACCATCAGTTTATTAAGTTATATACAACACTGATCACTAAATTTGTAATAGTTATTTGTATAAATCTTTAATCCATTCAAATAGATGAAAACTTACGATGTCATTATTATCGGTGCAGGTCCGTCAGGTATTGTTGCAGGAGTGACTGCCAAGAAGCAAAACCCTAAGAAATCAATGCTAATGATCAAGGAAGAGGAGAAAGGACTGGTCCCTTGCGGCATTCCTTACATCTTTCATGAGCTTACTGATGTAGATGAAAATATTATGGGGCCAAAACCGTTTATAGACCTTGGAGGTGTTGTGATTGTTGATCCCGTTGTGGACATCGATGTATCTGCAAAAGTACTCACACTTAAATCAGGGGATACATATAAGTATGATAAACTGGTATTGGCAACAGGGTCCAAGCCCGTTATTCCAACTTTTATTGCCGGGTATGACTTAGATGGAGTTGAATACATACGTAAGAGTTATAACTATATAAGTGAACTTAAAAAGAAAACTGAAGTATCCAGGAACATTGTTATTGTAGGTGGAGGATTTATTGGTGCTGAAGTTGCCGAACAATTATCATTGAATCAGGATAGAACAATTACCCTGATAGAAAGCCAACCATATTGTTTTAGCAAAGCCTTCTCATTAGAACTCAGCAAGATAGCTACCGATACATTGCGAAAGACCAGAATAAATGTTCTCACTTCAACTTTTGCCAAAGAGATCGTGGGCAAAAACGGAAAAGTTACAGGAGTTCGACTGGACTCCGGTGAAATTATTAAAGCTGAATTGGTAATAATGTCAATAGGATATAAGCCAAATACCGAAATTGCCGGGAAGGCTGGTCTGGAATTAAACAGAGAGGAAGCAATTAAAGTTGATAATTTTGAAAGATCCTCTGTTAGAAATGTTTGTGCAATAGGAGATTGTTCTCAAACATTAGGGTTTATAACTGGCCGCTTGGATCATATAATGCTGGCATCAACTGCAGCAGCAGAAGCAAGGGTACTGGGATATAACTTATTTGGAATTAAAATCAGGCGTTGTAGTACAGGTACAATAGGAATATTTTCAACTGAGATTAATGGCTTGTCAATGGCTGCGGCTGGATTAAATGAAAATAGCGGCCGGGAACACTCTATAGATTATATCAATTCAGAATTTTCCGATTTTGATACCCACCCCGCAAAATTCACCAATACTTCTCCACTAACAGTAAAACTTTATGCATCCCCATCTGACGGCTCCATATTAGGTGGTGAGGTATGGGGTGGTAAAGCTGCTGGTGAGATTATCAATATTATCGGTTTGGCGATACAAAAAAAAGTTACTGTTTACGAATTGGTATCCTATCAGATCGGAACACATCCTTTGCTAACCTCAGCACCTACAAAGTATGCATTAATCAAGGCAGCGGAAGAAATTATTTCACAGCTGATTGCTAATTCTAAATAGCAATATTTGGAGTTATCAAAAACT
>CAYXQX010000410.1:0-4345 GCA_964467485.1 uncultured Porphyromonadaceae bacterium
CATATTTGCCTGAAATTTCGATTAGAGTAGCTGCAATACCCATTCCTAAAAACCCTCCAGTTAGACTTAGCAGAATTGACTCCAGTATAATCATTGAAAACACCTTGAATTTGCCCATCCCAACGGCAATTAGCATTCCGATTTCTTTTGTCCGTTCCATTACCACCATCAACATGGTATTTACAATTCCGAATCCCAGTGCCAAGAGGATGATTATCATAATTACTGCAGTTGAAAAAGCCATCAGATCACTCATCATGGCAACATCAGGCTGAATCTCCTTCCAATCACTTACGTCAAGATCAGGATATTTTGCCCTTATAGCCTCAACAGTTTCTGCTACGAGATCCTCATCTTCCATCAGGATGGCTATTTCATGACAAACTTCCTGTCCACCATCTATTATTCCAAGAAGATCAGAGTTGATTAAGTATGCGTTCATCTCTTCAAAGGCTGAGTTCTCCGTGCGGTAAATACCACAAACCCTGAAGGAACCGCCGTGCAAGCCTCCGTCAAGCCCCTGTACGGTTAGGACCACTTTTGAGCGTACCTTAACCTTAAGCTTATCGGCAAGCTCCTCTCCGAGAAGTATTGGGTTTCTTTTAACTCCCTCAAAATACTTCCCGACGGAATCTTTAAGAAAGGTGGAAATCTTTTCAGGATCAGAAAGGTTTAGCTTTTCCTCAATCAGTTTCGTATCATAAAGGGCCTTATATATATCTGTGACATTAACTTCATTTTTTGGATCTATGCCAATGAGATTAACACCTGAATTTGAGGAGGAGCTGTTAATCATACTGTTTATCTTAACCCTTTTGCTTACGGCTTTAACGCCCGCTTGGGTTTTGATAAAATTTTCAACTTCAGCGACATTAGGTATATAAAATCCAACTTCTGGATTTTCAAGATATTTTGGGTTGTGGATCTGGATGTGAGAGATCTCTTTTCCAATAGCTTCTTCAACTCTCTTTTCTGCCATTCCAATCATCATGGCTGATCCAAATAAGCCTCCAAAAAGCCCTAGGGTAATGGCTGAAATAACAACCATACTCCTTGCCTTGTTTCTCCAGATATTTTTCCACGAAATAGAAGGGATCATTTTATATTTTCTTTAATCGTTCTTAACTATTCTGTTAGGCTCGTAGAGCTTTGCTTACTTTCAACTTCGTTACCGACAGTATTGGAAAGAATACTGCTATGCAAACAATAATAAGTACAATCCCTGCCTGGTTGAAAAAATATCCGGCTTCCCAGGCGGCAGGCATTATCGGCGCCATCCCGTATTCTACAATTGTTTTAGCAGCTTCTCCTGATATTTTTATTGGGTTGACATACAGATTGTAAACTATAGGTACAGTAATGATAATCCCAATAATGGCCCCCATCAATCCTATCATTACCATCTCCACAACAAGGACTCCGCCAAGCCGTATTTTCTGCATTCCAACAGCCACCATAACCCCAAATTCTTTTCTTCTTTCTGCTATCATCATTTGAACTGTTCCGAAAACACCAAAACCAACAACCATGTACAGAATTACTAGCATTACCAGGCCCCCAACATTATCTCCTTCAATTTGCTGGACCAGCTGTGTAAGAATCTTATCCCAGCTTTTCACATCATACTCTTCACCAAGGTTAGCTTGCAGGTCTTTAACCACCTTGTTCATGTGTTTTTCATCATCAAGATTAACTGATATTGAACTAATAAGGTTCGATGCAGAATAGAACTCCTGGCAGTTGGGCAGGTCCATGAATATTGTTTTGTTATCCATGTCGGGTGAAGGAAACCTGATAATGCCCTGTACCCTGTATTGATCAGCAGCTCCTATTCCGTGGTAGCCCTGAGAAATCAGGACAACTGTATCTCCTACCCCTGATTTAAGGAAACTTGCCAGCCTTTCTGAAACAAGAATTCCTCTCTGACCGGCTTTAAGATATTCTCCTTCTACCAGTTTTTCAGATAATGAAGTTAGCTCATCCTCTTTTTCCAGATCTGTTCCAACCAGCATAATGCCTTTAGTTTGATTTCCGGAGGATGCAAGAGCAAATGATTCCAGGCGTGGTACAGTAAGAGTTACATTTTCATGGGCCTCAATATTATCAAGTAACTCATCGCTTAGTAGAATGCTGTTGTCAATAATTTTATCATCCTGATAATCTTTGTGAAACACCTGGATATAACCTGTATAAGCTTGCACAACATTATCAATCATGTTTTGATAAGTACCCGTTTGAATGGCCCTCATCAGTATTGCGAAGAAGATTGCAAATACTATAGAGGCTGTGGTTATAAGGGTACGTCGTTTATTTCGCCAGATATTCCTCCACGCCATTTTCAGATAATACTTCATAGCTTATCGAATATTTTTCATGTTCTGTTGTGAAAAGAAAGATTCCTTAATATGCACGTTAAACTCCATAGTCGTTATATGAACTACCGTTTTATGGTCGGGCTCGTCTGCAGGGATAATCTCTAAAATGGTAGGGATCATTCTTCCATCCATCATTTTAATCTCCTTTCCCAATTCTGTTCTGACAAGGTAGCCGTCCTCGTCGAAGTACTCAGTTTTTAGAAATAGAAAATCATCCTTGGAAACCCAGGTGATTAATTTCCCCCACACAATGGTTGATTCTTCGTGGGGTATCATATTAATATTGTAACAGTTTCTACCTTCTATTATCTCTTCGCCTACTATTGTGTGGTCATAATCATCTACCATGGAGGATTCTTTGAGTACATCATCATTGCTATAGTCGGATCCCATCCATCCCTGCGACATCATTGACGGTGGGAGTTTAATCAGACGGCCAATCTTGGGAATGTAATTCCACATGTCATTTCCTCTTTTCAGAAATGTCTGGCCTTTTTCTTTCGACGGAGCCGTAACAAGGGTGAGAGCATATTCGGAGCCCATTACCCAGTTTTTAAATTCCAGATTTCTTTCCCAGCCAGGTCGAATAATGCTCATACTCATTGTGCTGGCAGAGCTTTCTCCTTCCATGTTCTTATCAGCCTTATCAACTATTTCTTTGGCTAACAGGGTTTGTTGGGCTATTATAAGTCCGGGACAAAGAAGGATTCCTGATAAAATCAGGATAAATATTTTCGTAAATAAACTCATCTTAATATTGTGTAACATAACTTTTACGTTTTTTTGCAATTTCCCTTGGGGAAAGATTGGATGTTGATCCATAGATGGCGCTTGTCCATGATCCATACATAGGGTTTGGGAGTACAATAAACCGACTGCCAAAATCTTCTTTATGTTGATCCACCAGTCCTTTTCCCAGTCTATCTGATCGGTCCTCAAAGATTTCATTAAAGTCGCCCAGGTTATCTCCGATAAGCAAAGCAATATTATGAGTAGAAGATAAATTGTCTCTTCTTAATTTCTTACTTGAGGTATCCGTTTTAAGAAAAATGTGATCAGCATCGGCATTGGGAAAATCATGTAGCTTAAGGTTTTTGATTGTCGCCTCTAAATCTTCAACCGAACGGTTTGAGATATAAAAAAGTTCAACACCAGTCTCCTCGAGAAAATCTGCAAAGGCCTTACTTCCGGGCAGGGGTTCTGCTGATGCATTACTGGTCCAGTTTACCCATCGTTCCTTGCTGTATCTATCCCCTTCCAAAATGTTTTTACCTTCCAAAGGGCTATTGTCGAGCATGGTTTCATCAATGTCAACCACAACAGCCAATGGCTTTTCTCCAATATATTTTTCCTGTATTTGATTCACTCTTAGCTCGGCCAGGTTAAATGTTTGATAATAGATAGCTCTCATCTCTGCTGAATGCTGGTACCAAAGAGTAGCCATAACCATTTGCTCCGAATCCGGTGCTGAATTTTTATTACCCGAGCACCCGGTAATCAGCACTAATAAAATTAATGTCCTAATGATTTTATAACTCATAAACTCAACTCGTTATTCGTTACTCGTTATTCGTTATTCGTTATTCGTTACTCGTTATTCGTTACTCGTTACTCATAACTCACGAGTTTTTTACAAAGTTGCTAAAATATTTATTTAAAAAATTAATTTGTAACTTTTCAGTCTTTTAATGCGTCTTAACATTGACCTTTTAACCCGAGTTATGACCGTAGCGGATTATAATCGTAGTGTGGATCAGTTTGCAGATCCAGTTTTTCGCTTTGTACTGAAGAATATTCAGGACGAGGAAAAATCGCGGGATGTGGTTCAGGACACTTTTGAAAAGCTGTGGATAAATTATGAAAGGGTGGATGGAAAAAAAGTGAAGTCGTACATCTTCACAACAGCGTATCACACAATGATAGATCGGATCAGAAAAGATAAGAGGCAGGGTGATTTCGATAATGTCGAT
>CAYXQX010000411.1:0-4333 GCA_964467485.1 uncultured Porphyromonadaceae bacterium
AGCGGTGAGCTATGCGCGCCTCCATGAGGTGCGACTTTTATTTTATGACAAGCCATGACACTGCGTTTGGGTATTTCCTAATACATCACTTGATTTTTTATAGTTCTTCGGTCGAAACTTAAAGCCCCCAAATTATTTTCAAGGCCTTCAATCCAAGGACCTGCATACACATCTTTGGTATTTAAATAATACATGTTAGGCAAATAAGTAATGTAGTTGTACAGCGCCCCATCTTTCAGGGTAAGAATTATTTGCGTATTCTCAATTTCTACATTTTTAACTACCCCAATATCTTGTTGCCCATTTTTTTCTTTACTGAAGAAAAACTGATCTTTCAGTTCGTGTACTTTCCCTTTCACTTCCAGTTTTTCTTCGGCACCAATTAACTGGTCGAACTCCAATACAATTTGGTTTTTAGTCTTGTACGCGGCATTTAACAACTTTGGGGGAGTAATTATATAGTCAGCCTTTTCGCCATAAAAATCGCGTGAAAGCAAAGGGAAAATACCTTGGGCAAACTCACAATATCCTTCGTAAGAAAAATGGCAACCATCGTGGCCTGTAACTCCGGTAGTCGACATAATATCAATCATTGGGTAACGTTTGGCATTTTGATGCTGTATCTCTCTCATTTCCGATTGATAATCGCCACCGCATCCGGGATGCAATTGAAACAAATAAATTTTTTCGAGCCTCGTGTACACTCGCTTCCAGTCTTTTAGTAAAACATCAAATTTTTCGGCATATGATTGATAACGTTCATCCGAATCGGTTTCGCCCTGATGCCACAAAATTGCTTTAACCTTGTCTTTTAATCCGGCCTGATTTACTCGGTAAGCCAGACGTCCAAAACTGGTTTCCAAAGAAGGTTTTTCAGGGTAAAGCATATTCAATTCAATCGATGATGACCCGCTTCCGCCGTTAATAATACAAACCGGAATTTTGTGTTTTTCTACAATAAGTCTTGCCAATTCCATTCCCCAAACACCAACGCCATAAGGGTTTTTGGTGAACCAGCCACCAATGCCTTCCAGTTCAGGACAATTACCACTTGCCCTTCCCCAGCGTACTTTCTTATCATTCTCGTTGTAGGCTTCGTAACCCGTTTTTACACCAAAACTCCGGCAGTATGGGCTACTAAAGGTCGATAAATTGCTACTGGCATGAGAATTTGACTGACCCGAAATAATATAAACATCGCCACAAACTACGCTATCAGCAGTAAAACAAAGACTATCGGCGTTGTTCGTTTTTGCATACAACTCAAACTTAAACTGGTGCAAACCCGAATGAATTTTTGCAGATAATGAGAAGCGTTTGTTTGTTATACTATCTGTTTGCGTATCGTAAAGAATTCCATCTTTAAAAACTTTAAGCTCAAGCTCAGAAAAACCAGGATTTCCCTGCACATGTCCAGAAACATTAACTTCGGCACTGTCCGATTTGTCACGAGCATATAAACGGTAAAACTCGGGAGCATCAGAAAATTTTAATTCTTGCGAAAATCCAACAATCGTTGTGAGAATTAAAATAAAAACGGCTAAATATTTTTTATACATTTTGTGAATTATATTTTATGTCAGAGTCCTTTGGTTCTGTCGCATCTGTTCAACCATCCACAAAAATACTGAATTAAATCTTAAACTATGCAGCTATGGAGTAGAGTGATTTAAACGTACTTTGCTCTTGAGTATTCAGCTGATTCTTCCTGATCATATGGACAATCTCTATTCCTGCTAAGGTTCTTTTTGCTGACTCAAAATTCTTAAACCCTAAGCCCTGTTGAATACGCCATTTTATAAATCGATGATCCTGCTCAACTATGATAATTGATTTAACTTCGTTGAGCTACGCAATGTTATTCCCTCCGGTCATGAGCTCCCTTTGGTCGGTTCGCTCCGGTTTGGAAAGCAATGACCTTTTGTATCCATTATGCCGAGTTTAGTTTTTGCTAAACTAAGAAATCATTGGTTTTACTTCAATAGATGCGACAGACCCCATGATTTTGCACTATATTACAATTCAAAATTGAACATAACCAGATTTGTAAGTACTATGAAAAATATTTTTAAGCACATTAGCAAGTTTGCAATCGTTTTGATCTTTATTATGGGAGTTTTTTCCTGTAAATTTTTAGGGTCAAGTAAAAAAGAACAAAAAATCCCTGAGCATCCCCGCTTATTTCTTCAGACAGAAGATGAAGAGAAATTACTTGAATTAATTTCAGGTGATAATTATGCCAAAGAATTATCCAGGGTAATCATTGAAGCATCTGATAAAATAATTGATATGGAACCCCTGGTGTACAAAAAAACCGGGAAAAGACTTCTTTCGGTTTCCAGATCATGCATAAAACGTGTGACTTACCTTTCCTATAGTTACAGACTAACAAAAGACAAGAAATACCTTAATAGAGCAGAAAAAGAAATGCTTGCCATTTCGGCTTTTAATAACTGGAATCCGAGTCATTTTTTAGATGTTGCTGAAATGACTGCTGCACTAGGCATAGGTTACGACTGGTTGTACCACGATCTCAGTGATAAATCGAAAACAATCATAAAGAATGCTATCATTAATAATGGATTGATTCCTTCGAAAGATAACAAATACAATAGTTGGCTAAGAGGAAAAAATAACTGGAATCAGGTATGTAATGGAGGCCTTGCAATTGGGGCGATGGCAATTCTCGAAAGCGAACCGAAATTGTCACAGGAAATAATTGACAGGGCTTTGACTTCTATTCAAATTCCTTTGAAGCAATATGAACCTGACGGGGCATATCCCGAAGGAAATTCATACTGGGCTTATGGAACAATGTATCATGTTTTATTTATTGATGCCTATAGAAAGATTTTTGGGGAAGATACTAATTTTGGTCTGGCAAATGGTTTCATGAATAGCGGGTTTTACTTCCTTCATGTATTTGGTCCTACCGGTAGCTTTAATTATTCCGATGGCGGTTCAGGATTCTACTTAACACCAGCAATTTTTTGGTATGCTGCTGAATTAAAGGATAATTCCATCTTATTTAATCAAAACAAGCTGCTGAGTAAATTAGTAAATGATGGTGGCTCTGTTTCTGAAGATCGCTATCTTCCTTTCATACCCATCTGGGCTTCGCGACTTGAAAATTTAGAAATAAATACCCCAAAAGAAAAATCCTGGACGGGAATAGGAGTGAATCCCGTTAGTTTCCATCGTAGCTCCTGGGATGAGGATGCCATTTTCATAGGAATTAAAGGGGGATCTCCTTCCTCGAATCATGCGCATATGGATATAGGATCCTTTGTAATGGATGCCAATGGAGTTCGCTGGGCTAAGGATTTTGGAAGTCATAACTATTATAGTCTGGAATCTCAAGGTGTTGATTTATGGAACAGAAATCAGGATTCAGAACGTTGGAGCATTTTCAGATATTCCAACTACGCTCACAACACGCTTACCGTTAATAATGAGCTTCAGAAGGTTGATGGACATGCTGTCATTATTAAAAATTCAGATAATGAGAAATTCAGAAATACTGTTTTGGACTTATCATCTGCCTATGCCGAATATCTGGAGAATGCCACCAGAGGAATTGCTATTATAGATAATGATTTTGTTGTAGTAAGAGATGAAATTAAGAATAATGAAAGTCCTGCAAACGTCCGCTGGGCCATGCTGACACACGATAATATTGAGATTGTTAACGACAGGCTGGCAATTATAAAAAAGGACGGGAAGGAATTAAAGTTTATGATTTTAGAACCGGAAAATGCAAAAATCCAAACCTATTCCACCGATCCTCCAAATGATTTTGAAGACAAGAATCCGAATACTGTAATGATCGGTTTCGAGCTTGATTTAAAGGCTAATGAAAAGCAAACATTGAGAGTTGCATTGGTTCCGGGTAAGAATACTGTTCCCGATAATTTCAAATCTATGAAGTTAGCAGATTGGTAATCAAGGAAATTAGCTTTTGACCTGAAAAGACAGCTCAAAAATAGCTTAATAATCTCTCGCTTTGCAATTGTATATAATCTTGATGAATAAGGGTTTATAAAGATTGTTTAAAGCTATGATATTTAAACCTCGGAGGTTTCAAAATATAATACAGCCTAATCTCCCTTCTACAAACGCTCCGTATTCCTCTGCAGAATAGCATTGTTTTCCCAAATAATAATCCATGGATCATAAGTTTCTTGCTGAAATTTCTTCAGCTTAACGATTAAAGAGGCAAGAAGTTTCTGGTATTCCGGGAGTTCTGCAAGATTTATGGTTTCGTCCGGATTATTTTCTATATCGTATAATTCAAATTTTTTCTCTTCTTCAATGCAAAATCCAGTCTCGTTGA
>CAYXQX010000412.1:0-4262 GCA_964467485.1 uncultured Porphyromonadaceae bacterium
CTACAATTCCAATTCATTTTGATGCACATGGTAATCCTAATAATTATGGTAGTAGAGGTTCTATGGCAATTACATTATTTTTTTTAACAATTGGCGTGTACTTATTTTTAAGACATATACCTAAAATAGATCCCAAAAATAACTTCAGTATTTTCCAAAATACATTTTTCAAGTTACGGTTAATTTTAGCACTTTTCTTCTCTGTTATTGGTTTCATTATAATTGATTCCGTTAAATATGGACAAACAAATACTGCTTTAATATTTATCATCATGTCATTCTTAATTTCTATTCTTGGTAACTACATGGGAAATATTAGACCAAACTATTTTATCGGAATTAGAACGCCATGGACTCTTGAAAACGAATTAATTTGGAAAAGGACTCATTTTTTGACGGGTAGGTTATGGTTTGTTTCTGGTATCGCAATGGGAGTTTTAATGGCAGTAATACCACATGAATATATTGTAGTTACATTCATAAGTAGTGTTGTGCTAATTGCATTTTTTCCATTGGTATACTCATTTTTAAACTATCAATCAAAGGTAAAATTATCTAAAAATACCGAATTATGAAAAACAAAGACAATCTACAAAAATCAAACAATTGGAAAGGTCCATTATATTTTAATCGAAAAGATTCAAGAGTTATTGTCCCCAAAAGAGTTTCAGGATTGGGGTGGACTGTGAATTTTTCAAGTCCATATACCTATATTATAATAATAGCAATAATAGCAATTATAGTGATTTCTAACTATTTACTTTAATAATCTGATTATGAAACAGTCAATTATATTAGTGTGAAAAGGTATTGATATTATTAAATACGGTTGGTAACATATAAAAGAAAAGATAAAATGAGAAAATCAGTATTAATATTAATTGCAATCTTAACAAGTTTATCAATTAATGCACAGAATATTTCGGGTAAATGGAATGGGATATTAAAAGTTCAAGGAGTTCAACTTAGGTTAGTCTTCAATATTACCCAAACAGAAAAAAGTCTTAGTTCAACAATGGACAGTCCTGACCAAGGTGCAGAAGGAATTCCTGTAACTTCTACAAATTATGAAAATTCTATTTTGAAACTTGAAATCTCAAATGCTGGTATTCAGTATGAAGGAACTTTGAATAATGAGAATGCGTTTGTTGGGACATTTAAACAAGGCGGGCAATCATTTCCTTTGATATTGACTAAGGGAAAAACAGAAAAAGATAAAGTTCTCAGACCACAAGAACCAATCAAGCCTTATCCATACTATTCAGAAGAAATTAAATTTGAAAATACAGAAAATGAAGTTGTATTATCAGGAACGTTAACCTTACCTAAAGAAAATGGTAAGTTTCCTGCTGTTGTTTTAATAAGTGGAAGCGGTCCACAAAACAGAGATGAAGAATTATTAGGGCATAAACCATTTCTTGTTTTGGCAGATTATTTAACTAAAAATGGTATTGCGGTCTTAAGGTTTGATGACCGTGGAACTGCTGAATCTACTGGCGATTTTAAAAATTCAACAACATATGATTTTGCAACAGATGTTGAATATGCAATAAAATATCTTCAAACAAGAAAAGAGATAAACAATAAGCATATTGGACTAATTGGCCATAGTGAAGGTGGAGTTATCGCACCGATTGTTGCTTCAAAAAACAAGGAAGTAGATTTTATAGTTTTGATGGCAGGCTCTGCTTTACGTGGTGATAAACTACTTCTGCTTCAAAAATATAAAATCGAAATACAAATGGGAATTAGTAAACAGATAGTTGAAGCTAATCAGCAAGTATTTGCAGGGGCGTATGATATAATTTTGAATACTAATTTAGGAAAAACTTCAGTATCAGATTCATTGTCAAATTACTTTGTATCAACCTATGGAAGTGCATTGCCTGAAAATCAAAAAACTGCTTTAGTTAATCAACTGTCAAGTCCCTGGATGATTGATTTTATTAGACTTGATCCAGCAGTTTATTTAGAGAAAGTAAGATGTCCCATACTTGCCATAAACGGAAGCAAAGATTTACAAGTTCCTTCAAAAGAAAATTTACAAATTATTGAGAATATTAAAAAGAATTCTAAAAATGCGAAGATTGAAATAAGAGAATTAGAAAATTTAAATCACTTATTTCAAGAATGCAAAACAGGTGCTATAAGTGAATATAGAACAATAGAACAGACAATCTCACCTCTAGCTCTAGAAGTAATCTCAAATTGGATATTGAAACAGATTAAGTAAATGCCTTGGCTATTTAAAAGGATGCCTGGGGTGCGAAGTTTTTGTATGTAAATAGATACAACTATACTATTAAAATTAAGGGAAAATGAGCAAGAATAAATTTGACAATACACTTCGTGACTCTCAAGCTACTGATGTTGAACCGATAAAGCCTGAGGATTTTGATTTACAGACATATGCCGAATATGTAGATGAGCTTAATCTAACTTGTGCTGAGTTTCAGGACAAAGATTCAGGAATTCTGGTTTATCGCCGGATGAGGGTGGCAGAGTGTTTCTCCTCCGGATGTCGGGACATGCAAGCCTCTCTGGCTGCTCAGCTGGGAGCACTTCAGAAGAGTATGGATTTCAAAGCCGATGTGCCAAATTTTCTGGAGCCCTGGTATGGGATTGGAACGGTAGCCAGTGCCTATGGAGGTGAATATATATGGCATCCGGGAGAGGCTCCGGCTATGATTCCCCGGTTTGCTACTATTGACGAGGCTTTAAACGCTGATCCGGTTCCAGTGGCAGAAACGAATATCGGAAAGCACACCTTGAACATGATTGAATATTTCCTTGAACAGACAAAAGGGATGATTCCTATGTCTTTTACGGATACCCAGTCGCCATTAAATATAGTTACCCATTTGCTGCCTATGGATTCCTTTCTGTTAGAGACTATTATGCAGCCGGATAAGGTGCTTCAATTGCTGGATAGATTAACTGATTTATCCATTGAATTCAATGAAAAGCAGAAAGAGTTGATCGGCGATGCTTTGGCATTTCCCGGACATGGATTTGCTTCATCAACAAAGTGGAGAGGCTTAGGCATGAGTGATGACAATGCCATCATGATGTCACCTGATCAATATACTCAACTTGCGGCCTCTTCTTTTGAGAAAGTTTGTCGTCCTCTGGGTGGTTCGGTTTTTCATTCTTGTGGTAATTGGGCTCCCTGGATTGATTCAGTATTGAAGCTTGAGCAACTACGCTGTGCTGATGGTGCCTTTTCTCCCCAAACTGATCCCGGAGCAATCACCGATTTAGAAGCCTTTCACAAATTTGCTAACACTGGGATTGTGTTGAATGTCAGAATTGTGGGAGATGTTGAAACTATCGAAGAGCAAGTAAAACGCTTATGGGCTCCAGGGATGAAGATGGTTGTGGTAACATACTGTCATACTCCAAAAGACCAAAAAAAGGCTTACTATAAAATATATGAACGGAATTAGAAGATCTTGAATTTATTACGAGGATATGGGAATGAAAAATGATTAAAACCGCTGGTTTAGAAAACGAAACCGGCTTTGGTTTCAGATGAGATAGCAAAAGAACTGTGGAAAGTGGTTACAAATTCCAATCCTGAGATCTTTTCCTCAATGAATTGCTTGAAGTCTGCCATGTCTTTAACCATGATTTTTAAGTGAACATCATACTCACCCGTAACATTATGAAACTCCAATACTTCAGGAAAAGCCATGACTGCTTTCCTGAATTTGTCAACCACTTCTTTGGTGTGCTTCTTCAGAGATACATCAATAAATATGGTCATGTTTCTATCCAGATCTTCGGGATTTAAAACAGCAATATATTTTTGAACTACACCATTCCTCTCTAACTTCTTAACTCGCTCATACACAGGAGTATTTGTTAGATTTAACTTGCCCGCAAGCTCCTTGGTGGTTATTCTTGCATCGCACTGCAAAATCCGTAAAATTTCCCGATCGATCTCATCCAGCTTTACCATGGTAGAATATTTTTCTGTTGATTGATTATTTCAGGTCAAAAAAAGGAAAAAATAACCTAAAAATATAAGGTTGGCAGTAAAATAATCCAAAAATAGTCATGGATATAGATATATAACTGCCAAGCAGTAATTTAGAAGAATAGAATAAAGATCAAAAAGATAGATATGAAAGAAATCAGATGGCATGGACGCGGAGGTCAGGGTTGTTTTACCGCATCAAGGCTACTGGGAATTGCTGCCGGGATGTTTGAGGACAAGCATGTGGCTTGTGATTATGTGGTGGTCATGGATGAGACTTTAA
>CAYXQX010000413.1:0-4260 GCA_964467485.1 uncultured Porphyromonadaceae bacterium
TGATAAAAGTAATCGATATTTAAACAGGATGCCAAGGTGTAGAAACAATTATTGTGGTTATCCGCTACTTTACGAAGCTCCATCATTTTACTCCCTGATCTCATAAACAGAATATTTGACAATCCCCCCCCATGATTTGATATCAAATAGCGTGTTCCTATAGCAGTTTTTACCTGCTCCTCAAAAGAATAATCCTCAAAATGAACTGTTTTAAAACCATACTGTTCTATCAACTCAATTAATTCGTTTTCATTAATTATCTCTCTTTTTTGTGTTTTACCACGACTGATGTAAATTCTCTCACTGGGATCATCATTATTTGAAACTTGATAATAATTTGTATAAAGGCTTCTTAAACCCCTCATAATCTCTTCGTTATAATTTCCAGTTGTTGCCGCATGAGTGGGAATCTTGAGATTTTTGCAGTTGAATTTGCTTTGGATAAATTTCACATCTTGAATAGAGAATGGTTCCAACGAAGAAATAATGTATTCAACTTTACTATAATCTCCTGGCAGTAATAAAGTTGTATTTTCGATTTTATCTTTTATTGCATATAGCCTAGCTAATGTATCAGTCATCCAATGAAAGTATCCCTGACTCCAAATATCTGTGATCCAATATACTTCCCGATCTAAATTCTTATATTCCCAATATTTTATGAAATTTTTTAAAAATAACTTCAACCATACTCGAAAACCTGCCCAAGAATTAACAAAATGCGGTGAAGGAAATGTCTCCGGCAAAATCTTGTTGTTATAGACAAGTGCGCCGTCGGGGTTAACAGTAATATCCTCAAAGTGAAGTAACAACGTAGCAGGAATTTCCCTCTTTATCTCATGTTCAAATAATCCCAAATCAGACTGATTAATATTTACAGGCATCTGTCGCACAACTATGCTATCTCTATACAATATTTCTTTATTCACCACTATAGATACTCCTTAATTCATAAGTGAAGCACATCCAAGCCACACACAAAATTCAAACACAATCGATCCTTTTAGTAGATCAAAATATAAGGAATTGATCTTCGTTATATCTCAGCATTCTAATCTTAGATATCTAGGCCTAAATAACTTTTGATATCATCCATCATCCACAAATTTCTATCAAATCCATACCATTATCGACTAATAAATCTCTTAATCATTTTCCATTGGGCAACGAACTTTATTTTTACCATCATGCCAGAGCACATCTTCAAGCTGCTGCTCGGAATCATACAAAAACACAACCAATGCCTCAAATTCATCTTCAAAACAACCCAAACACGGAAACCCCGGAGCTGGAGGTAAACTGCTTTTCTGGCAGCCGATTACCAGGGTTTCCGTGCCCTGGGGGAACCAGGTGGGGGGTTCCAGTCGGGACAAAACCACAAATTCCAGATCTTCACCTGCGATGGTAAAAGTGGTGCTGGAAGGAAATAATCTCTGGTTGGTGGTCATCAGCTTAGCATCCGGAGAAAAATAGCGGGGATACAAAGCTCTGCCATAGATCACTTCTCCGCCTTGATCCAGAAAATTGTGGAGCAGTTTTTGATCATCATTATTTAAAACTGAGTTTTCATCATCCAGTAGTGATGATAATTTCAGCTCCATTTCACTTTCGGGGTAGTTATTGGGTAATAATATTTCGGCGATCACCGGTGAAGCGCCAAGTAAAACGATCCCGAGGGAGATCAGAAATAATAAAGTGCCCCGCGGTGAGGAAACACGATCTTCCTCAAGAATAACTCCTCCTGATAATGTATCTCTTATCGAATTATTACCGGCCCATCTCTCCAGAACTCCAAACGATATTTCAACCAGACCAATGCTCAAAAACATGGCTGAAAGCCAATCTACTGTCAGCAGCCACCTTCCCCCTGATTGCCGATTGATCGCATAAAGAGAGATCATGCCCAATATGCTCAATATGGGGACAAAAACAATCCAGCGTTCTTTTTTCCAAACCCGATAGATTCCAAGTGAGATCAGACCCACTATTCCAGTAAGATAAATCCAGGACTTTTGATCTATTTTGCCGTCCCATTGATCGAACCACCAGTAAGGCAGACTTTTAGAATACTTATAAGGAGAGTAGAACACACCGTTATAATACTCTTTCAGTTCTCCATTAACTGCCTTCCACATGTAGTCAAAATTCAGCATCAAAGGATTACTGGGCAGGTATAAAAATAATTGCTGAAACGCATTGCCATAATGATCAATCACACTTTTGATGGTTTGAGCTGATTCGCTTTCAGCGGGATTCACTGGTTGAACTTGTTCTGATGCTGGATCACCCAGCTGAACTGCTTCCCCAATTTCCTCTGGATTTTCAACCTGATCATCAGCTGAAGAAATATCGCCGAAGGCACTAATGGTCTGAATGATCCTTTCAACCCGATTGCCTGGTTTATCTAAATAAAACTTGCCTGTTTTCACCCAATTACGGCTTAACCAGGGTGTGATAACAACAATGCTGCAGATACCAATTAAGAATAATTGCTTTAATAATAGTTTCCAACGACCTTTGAGTTTGATAATTGCAACTATACTTACGATTGGCAGCAGGAAAGCGATTTCCTGTCTGATCAACATGCCTAAACCTAATACACCGCCTATGATCATAGGTAGTATTGGTTGATCTTGAGGGTTTTTGATCCAGAGTACAACCAGGGTCAAGAACGTGACGGCGATGATCATTGCCGGGAAATCGGACATCAACATATGCAGATTATTACCGCCCCAAACATCTCCTGCCAAGAGTAAGCCATTTTGGTGGCGGATGATGATCAAGATCGCCGCTAGAATTCCGGAGATCCTGTTATGGATTGTTTTCGTAAACAGGTAAACCAGTACAGGAATTATTGAGAATGATAATAATAACAAAGGCAGGATATCTTCATATCCTAATCCGCCCACCCAATGCAGCATAGCAAGATATCCAGTAAAAAGTGGTCTTCTGGCAATAGAGAGGTAATCACCTTCTCCAATATAGGTTTGAAACGTACCCTTTGCTAACAGATTTTGAGCGGTTCGTTCATAGATTTCAGCATCCAGATTGGGAGAAATCGAGAAGTTGGGAGGTCGAGGTTCATCGATGAATGCATTCGGCTTCACAGATACTGAATTAGAGATAATAAATGAACCAGTAAAGAGGCTGAGCACGATTAATAAATCCGCGATAATTGCCGAAAGTTTCTTTCCATTTCCCCACTTATTTACCAACCACTTAATCAGGAAAAATCCCCCCATAACCGCAATCCAGGTAAAAAGAGCCTGGTAATCTAGGATAGGAAAACCGGTCAGCCGAAAATCACCTTCAACCCCTGCCCGAGCTGATTTATTAAAACCAAATTTTGAGACATTAAAGAGGACAAGAACTGTCATTAAGGAAACGGACAGCAGGAATGGGCTGAACACATCGGTGTTTTTGAATCTTTGGAGAATTTTTTTGTCTGTGAGCAAGAAAATCAGACTGATAAAAGTTGTCACAAAGGTCCAAATGAAAAATACTTCTGTTGTATCAACGAACAATATACCTAATGGGTTGTCACTGGTATCACTTTGAAGGAGGATCTGGCCCGAAATAACACTCGCAATCGCCAAGATAAAAATGAGAGAAGTTTTAATCCTGGGGCGGTTAATATTGGTAAAAAGAATATCGAAAAAGGTTGATAATTTTTCTCTTTTGAGTATTTGGATAGACACACAGGCAACATTAATCAATAATGTAATACTCATCAAACAAATAGAAAATAATATTGCAGCGATAAATGATCTTGGAAGTTCCCTGAAAGGTACTTCCAGATTTTCCAACCGCCAAACTGTGCCAAACAAGGACAATAGACCAATGAGGATCATTATCCCTGTCCAGATGTTGAAAATCCTCCTATTCTTCATCGCTCACATCCCTTGAATCCGATCTACAGTCCTGCCTAAATCTTTGATATTATTCTTACCATAAATAAAAATCCAGTCATCCGTAAAGGTTTACCTCAGTAAACCCAGTATTAGCCTAACTATATATTTATGCATTATATAAAAGTTTCATTCCCCTGGCCAAACTAGCGGGCAGGCAGAATTATCCCCCTGATCGCCATCCCTCCAAAGGACTTCTGTTGCCTGGTCTTCATTGAGCTGGATCACTGCCAGGGCATCAAACCCCTCTGTGTAACAACTCAGGCAAACCTTAAGTTCATCAGGATCAGGCTGGAACGAGACTTCTCTACAACCAAAAACAAGCACATCCACTCCATGAGGAAATGATCTT
>CAYXQX010000414.1:0-4259 GCA_964467485.1 uncultured Porphyromonadaceae bacterium
AAGATTAGCATTGAGCTGAATAGCCTGTATATAATCCATCAAGGCATATACAAGTTCATTAAATAAACGAGTTTCCAGTACCAGAATTCTTTCTTCAGCACCCAAAATTTTTGACTCATATTCCTTAAGCTCCTGATTGATATACCGCTCGCCATTAACCAGGGTTTGCTTCCTGATCCACTCCTCCGGAACCTTATCTTTGTGCGTATTCTTTACTTCAAAATAGTAACCAAACACATTGTTAAAAGCAACTTTAAGAGAAGTGATACCAGTTCTTTTACTTTCCTTTTCCTGAAGCCTTGCCAGATAATCCTTACCGGAATAGGCTATTTGCCTTAGCTCGTCCAGCTCATCCGACACTCCCGATGCCATTACGTGTCCTTTATTTAACATTGCAGGCGGATCAGGCAAAAGCTCCTTTTCTATTTTGTCTCTAATTTTCTGACAAGGATTAAGCTGCTCTCCAATGCGTTGCAGAACAGGCTCATCTGATGACTCACAGGCCAACTTAACAGGAACAATAGCAGTTAATGCTATTTTCAGTTGAGCAACCTCTCTGGGGCTGATCCTGCCAACTGCAACTTTTGAGATAATACGCTCCAAATCCCCAAGCTGCCTGAGATTTTCCTCAACATGCTCCCTAAAGTCTGAGCGCTTCAGAAAATACTCAACAACATTATGCCTCTCATTAAGTGGCTGCAATGCCTTCAGAGGTAAAGCAACCCACCTCTTAAGTAACCTTGCTCCCATTGGAGTAATAGTCCGGTCAATCACTTCCACCAGAGTTTTAGCACCCTCATTGATAGAATAAAAAAGCTCAAGGTTCCTGATTGTAAATTTATCCAGCCAAACATAGCTATCCTCCTCAATCCTTGAGATAGTGGAAATATGCTTTATCTTATCATGCCGGGTCAAGTCGAGATAAGATAGAATAGCCCCGGCAGCCACAACTCCATACTCAAGTCGTTCAATCCCAAACCCTTTTAAAGAAACTGTCTCGAACTGTTTCAGAAGCCTATCAAGAGCAGAATCTGATGTAAAAACCCAATCATCAAGAGTATAAGTATAAAATTTATGCCCAAAAGCCTCTTTAAAAGCCTTATCAGCTCCCTTTAAATGCAGAATTTCCTTTGGCGAAAAGCTATTGAGCAGCTTATCAACATACTCCAGACTTCCTTCCGCTGTGAGAAATTCCCCTGTTGATATATCCAGAAAGGCAACACCCGCGATCTTTCCTGCAATATGCACTGCAGCCAGGAAATTATTTTCCCGATGTTCCAGAACATTATCGTTCATAGAAACACCCGGTGTGACGAGTTCAGTAACCCCCCTCTTGACAATCTTCTTTGTCATTTTGGGATCCTCTAACTGCTCACAAATTGCAACTCTCTCACCTGCTCTTACAAGTTTAGGTAAATATATATCCAGTGCATGATGAGGAAATCCCGCCAACTCAACGTAAGCAGCGGCACCATTAGCCCGCCTGGTTAATGTGATTCCTAAGATCTTGGAGGCCTTAATGGCATCATCTGAAAATGTCTCATAAAAATCGCCTACCCGGAAAAGCAATACAGCATCAGGATGCTTGGACTTAACTTCCATATATTGCTTCATCAGCGGGGTCTCAACTATCTTCGATTTCGTCATAAAGCCCAATTATTATTCCGGGAAAGCAAAGTTAAAATTTCTCATTTTGCCTCTTAACATGGTTATCAATACTTCTTAACAACTGTCAAAATTAATTTTTTGTCATGAGAGGAAATTTTACATTAGTGCACAAAGCTTATAAAACAGATATGAAAAAAATATTAATGTTAGGAGCCGGCTTATCAGCCACTAGTTTAATAGCTTACCTATTGAAGCATGCCGAATCAGAAGACTGGAAAATTATACTGGGCGACCTCGATATTGAGCTGGCAAAAAAGAAGTTGAATAAGCACCCAAGAGGTGAAGCGATAATATTTAACATCTGTGACTTGAATTCTCATCTGGAGACATTCAAAAATTCCAATTTGGTGATATCGATGCTGCCTGCACGCTTTCATCAATTAGTTGCGGACACGTGCCTTGAGTACGGAAAACCCATGGTAACGGCTTCGTATGTCTCTCCTGATATGCTGGCTTTAGATCAGGATGTAAAAGACAAAGGACTGCTATTCCTTAATGAGCTGGGAGTTGACCCCGGCATCGACCATATGAGTGCTATGCGCTTAATTGATGAGATCAAAGACAAGGGTGGCAAACTCGTCTCTTTTAAGTCACACACGGGAGGACTCATCGCTCCCGAATATGATAACAATCCATGGAATTATAAATTCACCTGGAATCCCAGGAACGTTGTACTGGCCGGACAGGGCACATCAATGTTTATCAGGAATGGGAGACACAAATATATCCCTTACCACAAGCTATTTAACAGACTGGAATACACCAGCATACAAGATGTTGGCGAGTTTGAAATTTACCCAAACAGAGATTCTCTCAAATACAGACCTACTTATGACCTTTGTGGTATTCCCACTATGGTCCGTGGTACCATGAGACGAAAAGGCTTTTGTGAAGCCTGGGATGTTTTCGTTCAACTGGGCTTGACCGATGATAGTTTTATGATAGAGGATTCGGAATACATGACCTACAGGCAATTTGTCAACTCCTTCCTCAAATATAATCCCGGAATCCCTGTTGAAGAAAAAATGGCCAAATATACCGGCATTGAAGTGGATGGAGAAATCATGAGAAAAATCAAATGGCTGGGACTATTTGAAGATGAACCAATCGGTCTTGTCAATGCAACTCCCGCTATGATAATGCAAAAGAAGCTTCAGGAAAAATGGAAACTGGATCCGGGTGATAAAGATATGATCGTAATGGAACATGTTATCGAATGGGAGCTTGACAATAAAAAATATCAAACTCGATCAAGCCTTGTAGTAAGAGGAAAAAATCAGGAGGAAACAGCTATGGCCATTACCGTAGGGACTCCTGTAGCTATCGCCGCACGATTATTACTTAACGGAACTATCACAGGATCAGGGGTCAAGATACCAATCAAACCAGAACTCTACAATCCCATCCTTGATGAACTAGAAACCCTGGGCATAAAGTTTATTGATATCGTTAAAGAAATTGACTAATTGCCTAATTGTCCAATTGTCGTATTGCCTAATTAACTATTTGCCCATTTGACTAATTGAAAACTCTCCCTCCACCTCCACAAGGAGCTCCTCCCTGCAAACATCTGCTTCGAGGACATGAATAAGAGCTTCGGGGTATCTGGAAACTAATATTTCCCTGACGGCTGGACCATCGTGGGCATACTTTACGTAAGCTCTCATATAACGGGCTGAGATATCATATTTCCTGAATGGCAATCCAGTATCTATAAGATTACCTGGTGCTATTAGCTGATCAATATTTTCGCAGGTGGTGGCTGCCTGTTCCAATACATCCCCCCCAACAGATTCTTCTCCTTTGATGGCCGCTGTTCCGGAAACCCAAATATGACCCCGACCATCACCATATATTACCTTTCCACGCTCAAATAGTGGGGTTGACTCCCTAACTGTACCAATCAATTTCTCCGACGAGTATTGATGTGCATTTTGCTGTCCGGGATTCTGTATCGAAAACACTTGATAACAACTATCTATCTTTCCTGCAATAATCTCCAACCTAACAACCTGCCCTTTAGTACCAATGCCAGTAGCAGCCGGGAAATCATTCTTTAATTTCTTTTCTCTGTACCAATCACCCCTAACTTCATTGAATTCCTGATAATTCTGAAGCTCTGAATCACTTCCAATCTCAATACCTACAATATCAGGAATATAATTCCATTGCCTGAGAATATTGCTAAAATTCAACTCTTCCTTTTCGAGAATGGAGCTGATCTGATTGAAGGAGTTCTCCGCATCTTGGCGAACAGTTAATTCTGTTGAATAACAACCACTTGCCCCCAAATACAACCATTGCTGATTATCCGATTTAATTGAAACAATTGATTTTTGCTTATTTGTATAGCACCTTACTTCATCAGCCTTCAAGCCTCTAATACCAGTGAGAATTATCTGAATCTCTGATCCATCCGTTGGAGCCTGAGCAATAATAACTGGCTTTAAGTCAAACCCTTTCATGACACTCGACTCCTCAATTGCGCGATTCACAGATTCGCAATACAGCTCATCTGAAGATTTAAAGAAAAGATTGATCTTAATCGGAATAATACTGGAACCCCATTCACTTATGATCAAGCCCAGCTC
>CAYXQX010000415.1:0-4255 GCA_964467485.1 uncultured Porphyromonadaceae bacterium
ATTAGGCATATCCTGCCATACTAATAATCCAAGCTTGTCTGTCCAGTAATAAAAACTTCTGGGTTCAATTTTCACATGTTTTCTTAGCATGTTAAAGCCCATTTCCTTGGTTACTTTAAGGTCGTATACCATTGCTTCCTCAGTTGGAGCAGTGTATAAACCATCGGGCCAAAAACCCTGATCAAGCGGTCCATTCTGAAAAACAAACTCATTATTGAGCATCATCCGGGTAATACCATTTTCATCCTTGCCAAGTGAGGTTTTGCGCATTCCGAAATAGCCTTTCACCTTATCCAGCTTCCCATTCTTTCTTTTCAGACTGATTTTTAAATCGTATAGAAAGGGGGCATCAGGAGACCATAGTTTGGCATCAGGAATATAAACAGTTCCAGTCTCATTGTCTTCCAACTCTATTGAGCCAATTAGTTTATTCCCATCCATTACTAATACTTCAATATCATCGGATGAGTATAAATTTTCGCAATTTACCCTTATTGATATTTCATTGTTATCGATATCAGGAATCACTTCATAATCTACAATATAACTTTCAGGGACCTTCTCAATCCAAACAGTTTGCCAGATACCGGAGGAGGGTGTATACCATATCCCCCGAGGATTCGAAGTTTGTTTTCCAACAGGTTGAAATCCTTCTGTTGAGGGATCCCAAACAGAAACCCATAATTTATGTTTCTCTCCCGCGTCAATATATTTTGTGATATCAATGGTGAATGGGTCGTATCCACCTTTGTGTTCTCCTACTTTTTTATCATCAATATAAACCTGAGCGTACCAGTCAACTGCTTCGAAGTTTAGCATAATACGATCCGACTTCAATCTGGAATTGATTTGGAGAGTTCTTTTGTACCAGATTATGTCGTTTTTGTCAACCCTCTTCATTACCCCTGAAAGAGCAGATTCGATTGGAAATGGAACAAGTATGGTCCCATCCATTGCTTCAGGCCTTTCATCTTTAACACCCGTAATAGCATACTCCCAAACCCCATTGAGGTTTTTCCAGTTGTTCCTCTTCATCTGTGGACGAGGATATACATCCCAGGTTTTCAAGGGGTCAACCTGGTTGGCCCATTCGGTCATTATGGTTGCTTTTTTCATTTCCCAGGGTAAGTTTTCTTGCTTCTGACATCCGGAGACAATGAGAATCATTGGTAAAATGATAGCAATTAGGAGATTTTGGTTTTGTTTCATTTTTTATTCGGTTATTCGGTTACTCTGTTACTCTGTTATCCCGTTATCCGGTTATCCCGTTATTCTGTTATCCTTTTATTCGTATCACTTTATTGCCATCTGTTAAAATGCAGATGACGGGTGTATATCCCCAGTGCCAGGCTGTCTAGTTCTCGTTGGCCAAGCTTTTGATTATAAACACCTGTGGTATTATAGCTTGAAAAAAGGCCCAGCCCATTAATAATATTAGTGTAACTGGCTCCATGATAATCGTCTGCTATTTTTTCTATTTCATTATAATTTTTCACAGCGCCATCGCTAGTTAGAATGATGAAATCAATATTACTGATTAAGCGTCCTTTAACCTGAGGATCTTCTGGTATAGCTGCACGAATTTGGGAATAGAAATTTTCAGGCCTAAAATGATAGGAGTAGATAGTTTTTAAACCACCGGGAAATATATGTTCATTATATTGGATTCCTTTGAGGACCCAGAATGCTTCGGCTTCTCTTTCTCCTTCATCCAGAATTTCTATGTATCGCATTAAAACTTTTATTTCGAAATATGTATACTGTTCATTATGCATCCATTCCATATAGAAGGGGAATTCTCCATAAAAGTAGATTTTTTGAAAATTGCCCATTGGATTTATGATTCCGGGTTCTGATTTCAACCTGGTAATTGATTCGGTAAACTCTGCCTGACCGGGTATCTCAACCTGGACTAGAAGATCTACCTCGAAGGGTATTCCATAGTCGGCAAGAATTTCAGGTCTCAAGCGAATGGATGTGAAATCTGTTTCATAAACTATGTTGGGTATTCTTGCAAAAATTCCTTCTTCACGTGCTTCAATTTCCTTCGGTAGAAGTTCAACCCTATCTATCTTTTTGCCATTAAATCTGCGGCTTTCCAAAAAGACCCTGGCATTATCATAGTAAATCGAATCTGTGTTTTGAGCATAGTTGTATGCATTGCCGGGGCCGATAAAACTTTTAGTTAACCTTATCTGGTAAAGGCTGTCCTGAGGATTGATAACTCCATAAACTACCGGAGTTGGTTCCGACATTATATGCGGCTCAAAATCAGTTGAACACGATAGCGGTAGTGCACATAAAATCAGGAAATAGAACCATTTTTTTATACTACCGTCTCTCATATTATTGCTTTGGAGTTGCGAAGTTAATATTAGTACTACGCATAACAAAAATTAGACCATGGCTTAGTCGGATGGTTTAGAAGAATTTGTATATTTTTTCGATTTTTTCTTCCAGCTCATTCAGACCAAAAGCTCTAACTAACCTGAGCTGCTCCTTCCCGTCGGCAAAAAATAATACGGTGGGCATATTAAATACTGTATGTTGGCCTGCAAATTCCGGTATGTCCTCCAGGTTTACATATAGTGAACTTACTTTTTTATATTTCTTCAATAGCTCCTCAACCTTTGGCAATAGTGATTGACACACACTACATTTTGGCTGTGAACAATAAAGAAGAACCAGTGAACGTGAGACCAGAGTAGCGTCAATTTCCAGATAATCAGTAGCAGTTTCCATTCTTTTTGTGAATTGGTTTTTCAGGTCTTATAAAAATATTGGAGGAAGATAAAGATAGAAAAATCGTAATTTTACGGGAAAGAAATAGTTATGAAATTAAGGACAGTTTATTTTTTGGTTTTCCTCTCAGGTGCATTAATTATTCAAACGTCCTGTACGTCTGATGTAAGGAAGAAAGCTGAGGCTCGATTAGATCAGGCTAAAAGTCTGTATGAGGGAAAGCAGTATGAGCGTGCGCTTCTTGTTATCGATAGTATTCAATCGTGGTATCCCGAGGAGTATGCTGTTCTTTCACAGGCCTTAGAATTACAAAAAACCGTTGCTCTTGAGTACCATGAAGGCTTTATCAATCAGGCAAGTCAGCTCTTGGAAAAGGCTGAGGCACAGGTGGAAGCCCTGACTAAAAATTTCTATTTTGCTGAAGGTAGTGGCAATCGACCGGGACTCTACGAGCACAAACGGCAAACTGTTAGGAATTCCTGGAGCAGGAGTTTTTTGAAGGTAAATATTACCGAAGATGGCGATTTCTGGATTTCATCAAAATATTATGGTAAAACCTGGCTGGATCATTTTTGTGTGAAAGTATATGATCGCGATCTGCAAATTTTCTCAGATACTATTCCATTAGGTCATCCGGATAATCACAAGTTGATGGATGGAGATGATAAGTGGGAAACAATAGATTACCGGAATGGATCTGATGGTGGCATGGTGGGGTTTATTATTGAAAATATGGACCGGAAATTAAAAGTTCGGTTCACCGGAAAGAAGCATTATTACATCGTTATGGAGACTTTCGATAAGGAAGCTGTGAGGGATGGAATGGAATTGGCACAAGTTTTGAAAGAGGTAAGTGACCTCAGTCAAAAGATCGAAAAACATCGTAAGGAACTACGGGTCTTGGGTATCGCTGGGGAACAATAAAAGTGTTCAACATATAATTGCCAAAGTCATGAAAATCAAAAATGTAACATTCGGAAAATACCTGGCTCTTTCCATCCTGATACTTCCATTTGTTTTTGTTTCATGTGAAGAAGACTCCCTCGATCGTCGGGATGAAGTTCTGGGATACTACAATTACGAGATCAAGGCCTATATTGATACCGGCGAAGAGTTGGTGTATATAGGTGATGAGCCGGGACATTATGATGTGACCGGAACAGCCCTGCTGGCAAAGAGCCCGGATTATATTGATATGATCGACTTTTGGGATGGGCCTGATTTACTTTTTCAGGGCATCGACCTCCAAGAGAATGATAATACCATCTCATTTGATATCCCTTTGCAGGAGTTTTGGGTCGGTCCGGTTCCGGTTACTGTTAGAGGGTATGATAACTGGAATGTGAACGGTGTTCCATACCACGGAGCCTATATTTACGAAGATGAAATCATTGAGATCGGCATGTATGCCGAGGTAATGGATATTGGAACGGATCTGGTACTGATTTTTACCGCATACAGGGATTAACTTATCCCGCTAGTTCTGGTCGTGTGGCCGAAACCCCAAAACCCC
>CAYXQX010000416.1:0-4248 GCA_964467485.1 uncultured Porphyromonadaceae bacterium
TAAGTGGTTATTTTGGAGAGCTCATGAACCTGGCTGATAAATTCGCTACTATGGGCGTTAGGACCAACGCGGATACTCCTCATGATTCGCAGGTTGCTCGCAACTTTGGTGCAGTTGGAATTGGACTGACCCGTACTGAGCACATGTTTTTCGAAGGCGACAGAATTATTGCTGTTCGTGAAATGATTCTTGCCGAAAATGAAGCTGGTCGTAGAGATGCTCTCGCCAAACTTCTTCCAATTCAAAGAGAAGACTTTGAAGGTATCTTTGAGGCTATGCAGGATCTTCCTGTTACAGTGAGGCTACTTGATCCACCTTTACACGAGTTTGTACCCCATGAGGAAGCCAGTCAGCAAGAAATGGCCGACCAAATGGGAATCTCTCTTACGGAGGTTAAAGCAAAAGTTGACTCATTACACGAATTCAACCCAATGCTCGGACATCGTGGATGCCGCCTGGGTAATACCTATCCTGAAATCACTGAGATGCAGGCCAGAGCCATTATCGAAGCTGCATTAAACCTCAAAGCTAAGGGCATTACTGCTAAGCCAGAGATCATGGTTCCTTTAACAGGTACTCATGCAGAGATGAAGATGCAAGAGAAAATTGTAAGAAATACTATTAATACAGTATTTGAAGAACGCGGTGATAAAATCGACTACATGGTGGGTACCATGATAGAGATTCCTCGTGCTGCTCTTACTGCCGATTTGATTGCTGAATCAGCTGAGTTCTTCTCATTTGGAACAAATGACCTGACTCAAATGACCTTTGGTTACTCACGTGATGATGCCGGATCATTCCTCCCTATCTACCTCGAAAAAGGTCTTCTGAAAGAAGATCCATTCCAGGTGCTGGATCAGGAAGGTGTTGGTCAACTCGTTAAGATGGCAGCCGAAAAAGGACGTAAAACCCGTCCAAATCTTAAGATTGGTATTTGTGGTGAACACGGTGGTGAGCCTAGCTCAGTTGAATTCTGCCACACTGTTGGAATGAATTATGTTAGTTGTTCCCCATATAGAGTACCAATTGCCCGATTAGCTGCTGCACAAGCTGCTGCAAAGGAACAATAACAGCTAAGCATAAAAAAAATGACTGTCTTTAAAGACAGTCATTTTTTTTTATCGTTTGTTTTAAATTACTTTGATTGATTCAAAAACTCATAAATGGATATAATTATATCTATAGCTCTCTTTTTATTGGCCTATTTACTAGGTTCAATCCCATCGGCTGTATGGATTGGAAAAATCTTCTATAACAATATTGATGTTAGAGATCATGGCAGTGGCAATGCAGGATTTACAAACGCCATGCGCGTATTAGGATTAAAAGCCGGTATTCCTGTTCTATTTTTCGATATAGCAAAAGGTTTTTTTGCCGTTTATATATTTTTCCTATTTCCCGAGAGTGTAATAACAGGATTCACTCAACAACTATTCCCTATCATCCTGGGTCTTTTAGCGCTTGTCGGTCATATTTTCCCCGTCCTGGCTCAGTTCAGAGGAGGTAAAGGGGTTGCTACCGGAGCCGGATTACTACTAAGCCTCTATCCTTTAGGTGCAGGACTGGCTCTTGGCACGTTTCTGATTATACTATTTATCAGTCGTTATGTCAGCCTTAGCTCAATAATAGCCAGCTTAAGCTTTCCTATCTGGGTCATTCTTTGGTATCCCGGGAAGAACATCTCATTACTCGTTTTTTCCTTCTTCCTTTCTTCAATGATTATTTTTACACATAGAAAGAATATCGGCAGGTTAATGCGGGGAGAAGAGAATAGTATTTACTTTCGGAAAAAGGATTAGTAGAGACGCATCACATGCGTCTCATAACATGCGTCTCTACGATATTGATTTCCACACCATATTCAGCGCTGTCATGCTGGCCCTTGTAACATTCAGGCTGCGTAGTTTTCCAAGTTGATATTTCTTTGCAGTTATTCCCTTTTTGTCTGCTACTGCAATCCAAACTGTACCAACAGGTTTTTCGTCTGTTCCCCCATCCGGACCAGCAATTCCTGATACCGCAACTGCAATATCAGTATTAAACTTAAGGCGCATGTTAAGAGCCATCTTTTCAACCACCTTTTTACTAACGGCTCCATGATCATTAAGAATATGCTGTGGTATATCCAGGATATCTCTTTTTATGTTGTTGTTATATGCAACAACTGATCCTTTAAAATATTCTGAAGAACCGGGAATGGAAGTTATTAGTTGAGCTATATTACCTCCGGTACAGCTTTCTGCAGTTGCAATGCTTAATCCTTTTTGTCTTAACAGATCACCAAGAGCTTCTTCCAGACTTATATTCTCATAGCTATAAATTACTTGTGGAATGATTTTCTTTAGTTTTATAACCTCCTCTTTTAAAGCCAACTCCATAACACCCCTACTTCTCCCTGAAGCACTAAGTCTTAACTTAACAATCCCGGGCGATGGCAGATAGGCCAGTTTTATAAACTCCGGCAAGGATGATTCCCATTCCGAGATAAGAGATGCAAGATAAGATTCGGGATAACCGCTCGTCATAACCATCTGGTGGATAATATCAGGGGTCACAATTCTCTTTTTAATAAGAGCCGGGATCTCTCCATCCATTAATCCCTTCATCTCATAAGGAACGCCTGGAAGTGAAAAAATGTACTTCCCATCCTTTTCAAATAACATTCCAGGAGCGGTACCCAGGGGATTTCTAATAACTAAGCAATTATCAGGTACCAGTGCCTGAGCGATATTCATATCATTCATAGGTACCTTACGATTCCCCAATAAGCCTTTAATATCCTCCAGAACTGTTTTATCTTCTTTTAGCTCTGATCCAAAATACTCTGCCAGAGTCCGCTTTGTAATATCATCTTTTGTAGGCCCTAAACCTCCTGTAATAATTATAAGATCAGCCCGCTTAAGAGCTTCATTCAATGCTCTTATTATCTCCCCTGAATCATCAGCAATAGAAGAAATCTGACGGATCTCAAATCCAAGCTTATTTATTCTCTCACCAATATAGGCAGAGTTAGTGTCAATAGTCTGGCCAATGAGAATCTCATCGCCGATAGTAATTATTTCAGCTTTTTTTATCATTTGCAGTTTAGTTCATTTGACTATCGAGAAGGACTCTCTCCTTCTGTCTTTTTATTAGGGTCTTCAAATAATTTTCAGGATAGTATTTCAGTCCCAATTCTTTAGAGCGTTTGGCCCACTCAATAGCAATATCTATTTTATCCAGCATCTCCGAAGCAACGGCCATATTCAGACTTGCTTTTGATGCTGTTTTTGAATTTTTGGAGTAGGCATATTTTCGCCATATCTTGCTTGCATCAGTCCAATTTCCATTGTTAGCCATTTCAGCGGCTTCTAAAAAATATGAATCACCAACAGGATACCAGGCCCTACCCTCTGTTGTCCAGTAAGGTGCTAAGATTTTGCTATACTTATAACCGGCATCTCCCAGATTTTCATATAAATAGTTAATTATGGCTCTACTTGATGGATAACCATTATTTGGACCAGGGGTATAAAATAATGTATCAACCTGAACAAACTTTTCGATGCTCTTATTTCTAAGGTCATATATCCGCCAGTATAAATGAGGAAACATAATATATGCCTCATTATATCCGCTGTTGTTTATTTCCTTTAACAGATCACTTTCTCCTCTGAAAATCAATGGAAAATTATCGTTATTCAGATCTTTTCTTCTCCAAACTGTATCTTCAAAATTCGCAGCAGTCAATGAGATAATCATATCCAGGCTATCTTTTTGAGCCAGCGACTCAAGCAAGCCCCAGGAAAGCTCATTATTAAGATCACTTCGATCACCTCCCAGGACTCTTGGAGGGTTCATTGCAAAAACTTCGAAACGTGGGCTCTCCGCTAAGCCATCCAGCAATCCTATAATAGCATTATTCAGGATCATACTATCTCTTTCAAAAGCGAATTTAGTTTCCTTATTAATTTTACCTGTATTACTTTTAAGGGTAACATCCATTCGTGAAAGTACACCTACATTGTATACGTCGTAAGGAAAAGATTTTTCTGCGGGATTAAGGACTTCAGTTTCTATTGTACTAACAGTGTAGCAAGAACTCAGTAGAACACTGATTCCAACAATAAGACAATATTTGATTTTATTAATCACACTTTACCAGTTTCGTACCACCTCCTTTTTCGCTCTCATCTCCTCTTCCTTAAACAATTTGATAGTCAGGTTATTAATCAGCTCCAGATGTCTTTTATTGGGCATATAATT
>CAYXQX010000417.1:0-4245 GCA_964467485.1 uncultured Porphyromonadaceae bacterium
CTGTGCACCAAGCAATGGAGCAGATACAAGCCACATCAATACTCCCTGCAGGAGAAATGTTTGGAAAAAACTGAACCACCAATATCGGTGTTCACCATAATCTTTGCGGAATTTTTGGTACCTGAAATCCTCTCCTTTCCCCCAATTTCTCCAGGCCAAATATATTGAAAGCCTTAGTCCCCAAATGATTAATAGTGACAAGAGTATTATTTTTCTAAGCTCAAATCCGTCTGAACGAAAAAAGTAAAATACTCCTGCAAGCACGAAACCAAAGCCCCAGAATGCATCAACAATACTTACATTCTTAATGAAAATACTAACGATCCATAATATTGTCATCATGGCAATGATGACAATGAATCCTTGTAAATAAATTTGGATGAAGCTCATAGAAATAAATGTTATTCATACATAAGTGCCACTGATGCAGCTCCAATACCTGCGCTAGCAGCCACTACCGGCGAGATATTCACAGTGGCTACTGGTTTTTTTGAGCTGATAGCTTCCATTTCCTTCTCAAACCAGGAAGCACCTTCGGGGTTATTAGCATGCAAGAGGATGTAATTCCAGATTTTCTTCGATTGGCTTATCTCTTTTACGTGTTTAATAACTTTTTCCATATTTGATCTCTGACTATATGTCTTTCCAAATATTTCGGATTTTCCTTCAGAATCCATTGAAACAATGGGTTTAACATTCATAAGCCTTGCCAACATACCCTTCAGTGGGGAAACCCTACCGCCTTTGACCATGTATTTTAAGGTCTTTACACTGACAAAAATTTTAGTCTCAGAAACCCAGTTTTTGGCTTCTTCCACAACATTATCAAATTCCTCTCCACGCTCGATGGCCTGAGCTATTCTAAGAACAATCAGGCCTATTGCCCCCGATATATTTCTGGAATCGATTACGGCAATTTTTTTACCAAACTCCTTACTGACCTTCGCTGCCGCCTTTACACTACTGTGAAATGTACCACTAAATTTCTCAGTTAGATGGACTGCAATAATGGCATCATAATGACTTGCTAAATGTGAATATAGATTCCTAAATGATATTTCATTGATCTGGGACGTTTTGGGGAAGTCTTTGTCGTGTTTTAGCTTTTCATAAAACTGCTCGCTTTTTATTGTGACTTTATCGAGATAATGATTTTCCCCAAAATTAATATTCAGGGGGAGCATATGTATTTGGTGTTCATCAAATAATCCGGCAGGCAAATCACATGCTGAATCAGTTACCAGAGCTATTTTGGCTTTTCGCTTATATACTGCCTCACTCTGACGAACCATATCATCGGCCTTTTGAAAGGTAATAGTTCCGTAATTCTCTAATTCCTTGAATAATAAGGCAGGATTATTTGTGTGGACGTGTATGCGACTGGTTTTTTTTGCCCCTGCAACTACTACCGAGTCACCATGTTGTTGAAGAATCTTAGAAAGAGCCTCATGTTCAAGACTAATATCCTTTAGTATTCCTTCGGTGCAATACCGGAATTTGACATCTTCCGGGATTTGTTCATCTAATTCTTCAAAGCTAGCAATAGATTGATCATAGCTAATTAAGCTTCTGATATTCTTTGATTTAATTAGCTCTATCATTCCCTGGATGAAAATAAAAAAGGCATTTGCTCCTGCATCAACCACATCTGCTTTTCTGAGCACTTCCAGCTGTGTTTTGGTTTCTGCCAGAGAAGCTTCAAGGATACTTTTCGATTTAAGAAAAAGTTGATTAAAATCTGAAAACTTGGCTTTGTTAGCATCAATAAATTCTGCCCAGGTTCGGATAATCGTAAGCATCGTTCCTTCAACAGGGTTTGAAACAGCCTTGTAAACGTACTTTACTGAACTTTTGATGCTTTCAATAAAATGACTCAGCGAAACTTTGTGAAATTCACCGGTTTCACAGCTCATCCCATATAGAAACTGAGCAAAAATAATCCCTGAATTACCTCTGGCATTAATAAGAGTTGATTCTGCAATTGAATCAGCCATACTCTTATAAGAATGTTCCGGCTCAAGTGTATCAATAACCGACCTTACCGTAGATGCCATGTTAGTACCGGTATCTCCATCAGGTACCGGGAAAACATTGATCTTATTCAGATTGGATTGGTTTTCAATAATTTTATTCGCTCCGGCCAGGAACATGTAATAAAGGTTTCTACCATCAATTTCTATTGGAGGATATGCTTTCATAATAGATTAGACATAAATCTGAGAATAATGTTTTAGCCCTTTATCCTTATTGCAATAAAAAAGATAAAGATATAAGTTGAAACTGAACCAACAAATATTCATTGCCTGGGTTCAAATTGTTGTTCTCATAAAAAGGTGGATTATATTTGTCATTTGATCTAAGCAAATATGGCAAAAATTCTGATTACCGGTGGAAGTGGTTTGATTGGTAAGGCATTAACGATATGGCTTATGGATAGGGCTTATGATGTTGTTCATTTAGGGAGAAAGAAAGCAACTAGTAAACTTGTACCTTCTTTTACCTGGGATATAGAAAAGCAATGGATCGACCCTGAGGCGCTTGAAGGAGTAGATGTTATTATTCATCTGGCAGGTGCTAATATTGGAGAAAAGCGCTGGACAACCAACAGGGGAAAGGAAATTCTTAATAGCAGAATTTTGTCAGGACAGCTATTACTGGATCAACTGCAAGCTCACAAGCATAGTATTAAGGCCTTTATTTCAGCATCAGCAATTGGTATATATGGATCAAAAACAAGTGAGATAGTTTTTGACGAAGCATCTAGTCCTGGTAATGATTTTTTAGCTAATATCTGTCGTGAATGGGAAAATACTGCCGATAGTTTTACCTCTACAGGGGCACGAGTAGTTAAAATACGCACTGGAATTGTTCTTTCAAAGAGTGGTGGTGTCCTGGACAGAATGATTAAACCTTTTAAGATGAGATTCGGGGCCGTTCTTGGTAATGGAAAACAATATATGCCCTGGATTCATATTGATGACCTTTGCGGTATTTATGAAAAAGCCATAAAGGATAACCTGATGGAAGGAGCATATAATGCTGTGAGCCCTAATACCGTCAATAACAAAGAGTTTAGCAAAATACTGTCGAAAGTTCTGAAGAAGCCAATGTATTTCCCAAATGCACCCGGATTTCTGCTGAAAATTGTTTTTGGTAAAATGTCTGTACTACTATTAGAAGGTAGTAGAGTGTCAGCAGGTGAAATTCTTAAATCAGGATATATTTTTAAATATTCGGAACTTGAAGATGCTATAATTAATTTACAATCAGAAGTTTAATAGTTGATTGATTAAGCTGTTCAATTTTATCATATATGTCCTTAACCAGGGCTATTCTGCTTGCCTCAATTTTATCAGTAATAGCAAAATGACTGATAATCCTGATGTTCTTACTGTCGATCTGCTCTGCATTAATTATTAAAGTGCCCAAATCATCATTAATATTAATAGATTCAATTCCTCCCAGCATTTTTACATCCTCATCGAATTTTATGATATAGCTGTATGTATCCCTGTGAGCAAAATCAGGATAAAAATCTAATTGCCTGTTCTGTATTTCCAAATTCTGATAAATAATATGATTAAACCAATTGGAGACATCCAGACTAATAGTATCATTGCTTAGGCTTAATGAATTGTTAGATATGTATTTAGCCCTGATTTCAACGGGGTAGGGGTGTTCTCTGCTCTTTATCATAACATCTTTACTCAAGACCTTAACATCGTCACCTATTTCCCAAATTTTCTTGCCGTATAGCTCATTTGCTGTTTCATCGGAATAATCATATTGATATGCACCCCTGGTCATTGTGGAAAACTGTCCGGATAGATTAATCTTAGCATTAAAGGTGGCCGACAATTCTTTCAGATTTACCTCAACCATAAGCCTGCTATTTCTGGTGTTGTGCCCGATACTTCCCTTTGGCAGTATTATCTCTCTGTATTCCTCACTGATTGGTTCCTCAGTATTTCTGTAATCAAGCAGGTGAACAAGCCGGCCTTTAGCATTTTCGAAATAGAAAGGTATCTCATCCATATAATATCCAAATTTCTCTTTCTTAGGATATAAGTAGAATGCATTGCCATCATCCAATAAGATCGTATACATAAAATCACTATGGAACATAGGTTTTAAGAAATTGTCACTGATCATTCCGCTGCGGTTGTCGCATAAATAAGTTGTAAAATACTTAAGTCCAAGAGAGCGTATCAAAGCCAAATAGACATCATATCTGCTGATGTCACG
>CAYXQX010000418.1:0-4243 GCA_964467485.1 uncultured Porphyromonadaceae bacterium
TTGCAATAGCCAGAGCAATGGTGAAACGACCTGAAATTATTCTTGCTGATGAACCAACAGCAAATCTTGATTCAGATAATTCACATCACATACTGCAAACAATGGTTGACTTGAATAAAAGTCTTGGTACTACTTTTTTGTTTGCCACTCATGATGAAAAGGTAATTGGGTATTTGAGAAGAATCATTCGTTTGAACGACGGCAAAGTTGCTGCAGACGAAATCATAAAAAAATAAGAAAGGTGGATCAAAATGTTAGCGATTAAATTAGCTATAAAAAACCTTTTGGGCGCCGGGTTAAGAACCTGGTTAAACGTTTTTGTTCTGTCTTTGTCGTACGTCATGATCATTTTCATGAATGGGATGCTGGATGGATGGAACAATCAGGCCAAAAGCGATACGAGAGTCTGGGATACAGGATCTTCCCAGTACTGGCATTCGGAATATGATCCCTATGATCCTTTCACACTTGAAGACAGTCATGCCAAAATACCTGCTGAATTTAGGCAGGAGGTGTCCTCAGGTGAGCTTGCATCTGTACTGGTAGCCACAGCTTCGATTTATCCTGAAGGCAGGGTTCAATCAGTTATTCTAAAGGGAATTAATATAAATCAAACAGTTCTTGAGCTGCCAACAGCTTCACTGGAGGGGGATGGAGAAGATATTCCTGCCATTATTGGAAAAAGGATGGCTAAAAGAAACAAGCTCAAAGCAGGGGATCTTGTAACTATGAGATGGCGCGATGCTGATGGAACTTTTGATGCCAGGGATATTAAAATTACAGAAGTTTTTAACTGTAATGTGCCTAGCATTGATGCCGGGCATATCTGGATTTCCCTTGATAAGCTGCAGGAAATGTTACAACTGGAAAATGAAACCACTCTTATTATCACACCTTTTGAAAAGGATTTGGAGATAATGAGCAGTGATTTTGTTTACAAGGATTTTGATTTTCTGACGGAGGAGATTACAAAAATAATTCAGTCCAAATCAATTGGGACCTCCGTGTTCTATGTTATTCTTCTATTACTGGCAATGCTGGCCATTTTTGACACTCAAATTCTGTCGATTTTCCGCCGACAAAGGGAGATCGGTACCCAAATAGCTCTTGGTATGACAAGGGGACAGGTTGTTCGGCTATTCACCCTCGAAGGTGCAATGCATGCTGTATTAGCAGCTATTTTGGGTGCGGCTTATGGTGTGCCTTTGTTCATAAAGATGGCTAAATCAGGCATTCCAATGCCTGAAGTAACTGATGATTTTGGAATGGCAATTGCTGATAGCATTATTCCTCAGTATACCATCGGACTAATATTAGGAACAATATTTTTTATTTTACTGGCAGCTACCATTGTTAGTTATATCCCTGCCAGGAAGATATCCAAATTGAAACCAACAGATGCAATAAGGGGGAAAATACAATGATAAAGTTTCTATTTAAAGGTCTTTTGAGAGATCGTCACAGAAGTTTGCTACCCATTATTGTTGTTGTTATTGGGGTAATGCTGACAGTTTCTATGCACGGCTATTTAGGTGGTGTAATGACAGATATGGTTGACCTGAATGCCAAGTTTACTACAGGGCATGTGCGGATTATGACCAATGCATATGCCGAGGATAAGGATCAAATGCCAAATGATCTGGCTTTATTTGATGTTTCTATACTTGTTAATGATCTTGAAGATAATTATCCTGATATGGAATGGGCTTCCAGAATTCGTTTTGGTGGACTGATCGATATACCCGATGAAAATGGAGAGACCCGCTCACAGGGACCTGGGGTAGGTTGGGCAGTTGATTTGTTGAGTCCTGAATCAAAGGAAATAGATCGACTAAATCTGACTTCTTCTTTGGTTCAGGGTGGAATACCACAAAATCCGGGTGAAGTATTATTGAGTGAAGATTTTGCTCAAAAGCTTGATGTCAAAGTTGGTGAACAGCTTACACTACTTGGTTCAACATCTCTGGGTGGTATGGCATTTTACAATTTCAAAATGTCTGGCACAGTTCGTTTTGGTACTGCTGCTTTGGATAAAGGAGCTATAGTTGTTGATATTCAGGATGCAAGAATTGCTTTGGACATGCCTGATGGTGCCGGAGAGCT
Source organism: uncultured Porphyromonadaceae bacterium (assembly GCA_964467485.1). Lineage (GTDB taxonomy): Bacteria > Bacteroidota > Bacteroidia > Bacteroidales > UBA12481 > JAUVKA01. Next base: position 2,104 of record CAYXQX010000418.1, read on the forward strand.
TCTTGGATATTTTAAAGATGGCCAATACAGTAATGAGAAAGCCATTCAATTCGCCACAAAATTCAATGAACAGAAAAGCAAAATAGAAGATCCATATTCCCCAAAGGCAGAAACCCTTAATGATGGAGCTGGTCTTAGTAGTTTGTTGGAATATGCCGACAGTATGGGTGGTATACTTATTGGGATTTTCGTTATAGCCATGTCAGTTGTACTATGGAACGCCGGTCTTTTAGGAGGCTTGCGGAGATATGGTGAGGTTGGTTTACGCCTGGCTATGGGAGAAACCAAGGGGCATGTTTATCGAAGCCTGATAATAGAGTCTGTATTGATAGGTATCATTGGGAGTGTTATTGGAACAGCCATTGGATTGTCACTATCATACTGGATGCAAAATAATGGAATTGATATTTCTAGTATGATGAAGAACAATACAATGATGATGCCCTCGGTTTTTAAAAGCAGGGTAACTCCTCAGGCCTATTACATTGGCTTTATTCCCGGTGTTCTGGCAACTGTAGTTGGTACAATGCTTGCAGGTATTGGTATATACAAAAGAAAAACAGCAAGATTATTTAAAGAATTAGAAGCATGAGAATAATATTGATATTAAGCGGATTACTGATCTATTCATTGGGATTTGCTCAAAATCCCACCGCACAACAGATTCTGGATCAGATTGATAAAAACATGTCTTCAAAAAATAGGGTTTATACATCAGAAATGATTGTTCATTCAGCCCGCGGATCCCGTTCTATGGAAATGAAATCCTGGACGGCAGGCGATAACCAGTCGTTTTCTGAATACCTGGCTCCTGCAAGGGAAAAGGGTACAAAAATGCTTAAGCTGGAAGACAAGCTGTGGATGTATTCTCCTTCAACAGATAGAATAATTCGGATTTCCGGACACATGCTGAGACAGTCGGTTATGGGTTCTGATCTATCGTATGAAGATATGATGGAGGACAGAAAACTACAGGATATCTATAATGCAGAGCTTGTTGGTACGGAGGATGTTGAAGGAACAGAGTGTTATGTTATTGACCTGAAGGCAAAAGTCTCAGATGTGGCATACCATGGCCGCAAAATTTGGGTTGATAAAAGCAAACTGATTCCATTGAAAGAAGAGCTTTATGCCAAAGCAGGTAAGCTATTGAAGAGAACAGTTATGTCCGATGTGAAGAAAATTGAAGGACGCTGGTTCCCAACAAAGATCCATTATAAAGATATGCTCAAAAAAGGGGATGGAACTGAATTTATAATTACTGAGATTCAGTTTAATGTAGATATTCCGGATTATATCTTTACAAAGGCAGCATTAAAGTAGTAATTGGGCTAAAATAGACATTGAAGCATTTCGTACAAATGAGAAGCAGACTTTTTTATATTATCCTATTCATAATTGTGTTACAATGCATAACGTGGAATAATGCCATGTCTCAAACCAGAGATGAAAGCCCATTCACTAGCAGGCTGAATGTGTCCTATCAATTTGGAGGCCAGCTTTATAACGATCACTTCGTTTATAATCCCGGCTTCTCAACTCAGTTTACCCAAAGCTACAAGCTAACTAAAAGTCTTGAGGCCGGAATAGGCACCGGGTACTTTCATCTGTTGGATGAGAGTTTTATACCTTTCTATCTCGAAGTTCTGGGATATAAAAAGAACAGCCGAAACTCACCATTAATCCGGTTTCAACTGGGAGGTACAGCTGCCTGGTACAGGAGTAATAACTACTCTTCGGATTACTCAACCAGTGGGAGACTTTTTTTCTCTGCCGGGATGGGGAGAAGAATACAGATAAATGAGAGGTATTCTGTATTATTCCAATGGTCTCTTTGTCATATATCCACATTAGTCGAATACCAAATATTTGGGGGCCGGGATTATAACTCTCTTGCCAGTTATGATATGTTACAGCTTTCATTTGGAATAATGAGACACTAGGATATGAGATGGAATTACTATAAATGGCTTATTTTATTTGTCCTGTTGTATATAGTGCCCGGGAATATTTACTCACAGGGTCTTAAAATTAACGAGGTACAGTATGTTAATAAGCAAACTCTGTTCGACTCAAATGGGGATACTCCAGACTGGATTGAAATTATCAATACAGGCAATGAGATCATTAACCTGCATGG
>CAYXQX010000419.1:0-4176 GCA_964467485.1 uncultured Porphyromonadaceae bacterium
CTTTGAAAACCTTGTGACCAGCCATCTGTTAAAACTAAAGCATACTCTTAAAAATTTAGTTGGCCTTAAGGAGAGACAAATAGACCTTTTCCGTTTCTGCGACCATCTTTTCAATTGAAAAATACTGCTCCACTTTTTTTCTTGCCGCCACCCCCATAGTCTTTGCAAGTTCTTTGTCATTTAAAACCCTCAAAACAGCCTTTGCCAACGCAGACGGATCTTTAGGCGGCACTAAAATCCCATCAACTCCATCTCTTATCTGCTCAGTTATCCCGTCTATATTCGTTGCAACAATCGGCTTTGCCATAGCCATCGCCTCGAGGGTCACCATTGGAAACCCTTCGGAAAGTGAAGGAATTATAAATAAATCAAGAGCAGAAAGAATTTCCTTTATGTCGCTTCGAAACCCTGCAAAAATCACATTGTCTCTTACCCTAAACTCTTTGCTCAAAGCTTCAATCCCCTCTCTTAGCGGCCCATCACCAACAATCAATATTTTAGACTTGGGAAGGGTTTTTATAATTTCCGGAATGGATTCAATTAAATATTCAAATCCTTTTTGCCAGACCATCCTGCCAATTGCACCAATAACCGGGGCATCTTTTGATAGCCCAAACTCACTTCTGACTTCTGACTTCTGACTTCTGACTCCTTTACCATTTGGCCTGTATTCATTCAGTTCTATACCATTATAAATCTTAATTACTTTATCAGGCGGTATCTTATAACTACTAAGCAAAGTTTCTCTCAGAACCTCGGAGACTACAATAAACCGGTCTGCATATCTCTCAGAAAGCCAATCAAAAAACCGATAAACCCCTTTTCTCAATGCACCCACATCATAACCCTTGACAGGCATTGCAACAGTATTCACAACCTTGACCTTCGGTTTTAGCCTCCTTACCGCGATTCTGGCATAGAAATCCGCCCGCCCGCCCTGGCTGTGGACAATATTGATTTTCCTTTCCCTGACAATTTCGGATAATCTTTTAATATTCTTGACGTTCACCCTTTTTCTCAGATCCAACGGGACAACATCTATTCCCATCCTCGTCAGAACTTTAAAAAAATCACCCTCAGGACTTGTAGCTACGTGGATATCATACTGGTCAGGAGACAATCCTCGTATGAGTTGCAGGAAAGTTCTTTCACCACCACCAAACTCCAGTCCATCAATAACAAAAAGTAGTTTTGTTCTCATTAAATCCTCAAGATAACTTACATTCTTCTGCCTGTTCTATTCAGCCATCCATCTGTCATAGCTTTTAATATTATTTTTATTTCCTGAATGTCGAATCCATTATTTCTTCTAATAGAATCTATTATGCTTTTGGGAAGCCAGAAAAGTAAATATAAGGTCAATGAAATCAATCTTTGAAGAAAAGGAAAATTCTTTTTAATAACAAGAAGTTTGTTTCGAAAAACATAATATGTGCGCTCCGGGGTTTTAGTGCCCGTTCTTTCCACCCTGTGAATGACCTTTACCCCCGGATAGTAAAGTGTTTTATAACCTCTGGTTTTTGCCTTTAAGCAAAAATCAACTTCCCCGTGCGAGGTATAATAATCGCGGTCAAACCCGCCAAGTTCTTTAATCACATCGCTCCTGACAAGCATGCAGCAGCCGATAACATAATCGCACTCCATTGCTTCCTTTGCATCCACATCGGTATAGCGCCCTATCCACATGTTTACCATGCCAGCGCCATGAGCGGTTTCAGAAGGAGCAAAATCAAAAACAGTCCTCGGCCCGATAATCCCAATCGAATTGTCGCGGTGAAACACCGGAAGCAGTTCTTTAAAGAGCTGCGGGGGAAGAAGCACATCATCATCTATGCTCAGGGCGAATTCCGCGTCAGGGCTGATCCGCCTGAACAATTCATCTCTTGAAGTATAGACACCGTAGTTATCGTCATGCTTAATCAACTTAACCTGTATCGGTTTCCCGTCCATGATGTCAGCTAAAAATCTTTTTACTTTATCTTTACCCTCCTGCCGGGAATTATTATCCCAGATAATCACCTCGATCCTGTCAAGAGGATAATCCAAATGGCCTATGGAATCGAGGCAATCGATTAAATCTTTTTCATTATTTCCTGTTGGAATCAAAATGGAAAGATAAGGATCTGCATTCATTAATATACTTACCTAATATGATTTATCTGACTTTATAACTTCAAATATTAATGTATCACTGAATACAGAGGGTTTCCAGTCTGCAAGCCAGGGGAAACGCTTACGGAAACCTGAAACAGACAATCCCGTCATATCAGCCTTGTTAAGTTTTTCTTTGAAGCTTTTTTGAGTAAACTGGTGTAAATGACGATCGTCATCAACAGAAATCGGAAGGTGTCCCAAAAGGATATCCCAACGATACCTCCAATAAACCAGGTTGGGAACAGTTAGCAAACCAATTCCTTTTGGTTTCAATAGCCTGCTTACCTCTAGAAGAGCATGATTCACATCATAAATATGCTCCAGAACTTCGCTGCATATTACAACATCATAGGTATCAGACTCAACCGGAATGCCTTCGATATTTAGATTCACCATCCAGACCTTTTCCATTGCCAGCTTTGCTCTATCCAGTGCAACATTTGAAATATCACAACCATGAAGTTCCGTTTCAGGCTTCCACGATTTAATCATATGACATAGAAAGCCGGAGCCGCATCCAATATCAAAAACCTTATCCGGATTATGCTTTTTGATAAGCTTGATAAGGGCCTGAAATCTTCCGCTACTCTGCAATGAGGTATCGTCTGGTTTATTTATTTCCCAGTCAGTTTCGTGCAACGATTCAGGTGTTTCTATTCTGGCCATTGTTTCAACAATCTAAATTTATTTAACCTTTTATAGTATTTATAAAATCAGCAGCAGAACTTTTTAATGTAGGATTTCCCGATAAAATACTTCATGTTTTTGGATAAATATCTCCGGCGAGAAAAGGGCGGTTACTCTTTTCCGACCAAGTTCTCCCATTTTTTTCATCCGATCAGGGTTATTAAGTAGATTTATTACAGCCTCGGCAAAAGCTTGAGGATTTTGGGGTGGAACTATCAAGCCTGTCTCCTTATGCCTGACTACAACCTGGCTCCCAACCGTTTTCGTGCATACAACTGGGTTCCCCATGGACATAGCTTCACCCAAGACCAACCCAAATCCTTCCCACAAAGAGGAAAGCACAAACAAGTCTGTAATGGATAATATTTCAAATACAGTATCATGGGGGCACTTGCCTGCAAAAATAACTTTTTTTTCAATTCCGAGATCTTGTGCTTTTCTTCTCAGAGTTGCTTCCAGTGGTCCCCATCCCGCCAAAATTAGCTTTACTTGCGGAATTTCAAGTAGAATAATTTCCATTGCCTCCAGCAGATATATTTGACCTTTTTGATCATTAAAATAGCCGATATTTGTTAAAACGATTTCCTCCTGAGCTATCTCCCAGTTCTTCCTAATTTCTTTATGGTCATATACTCTTTCAGTTATTCTATCAGTATTTATGCAATTAGCTATTAATGCAATTTTTTTTCTATTAAGAAATATTGTTTTGTTCTGTTCATAACTCTTTTGAACACCTTTAGTGCAGAAAATAATGCCATTTAACAGTAATGATGTTATTTTATTAGCCCAATAGTAAATGAATGACCCTTTAGAAACAACCGGGTTGCAATAGCTTTCTATTACGCGGCAGCCTGTAGCAAGTTTCAAGACCCGCGCAACAATTCTAAGAGCATCCCAGCAGTGTATTATCTGCACATTACCCCTGTAAAGATGACGGAATAGATCTTTTATGCCGGAGAGGCTGAAGAGTCTTTTGCCTCTCAATGGAATCAGAGTAATCCCTAAATCCATTAAATCATTTATTCTGTCTAAATCGGAACCCTGATATTCCGGCTTATAGGCAACACTAATATCATATTGATTATGATTGATGTTCTCTATAATATCCATCATCATACGAGGAGTGCCGGTTAAACCTAATCCTGCTATAAGCATTGTTATCCGGATACGTTCCATTTATATACCATCCTAACTCATTCTCGTATCAGTTTTATGAAACCCAATCGATATATGAAATGCGGAATAATCTTTCCAGAAAATTCCCTTCTCTTTCATAAAAATCAAAAAAGCTTTTTATAAAGATTCATTAATTGTTCCTTATTTAGCTATTGCAAG
>CAYXQX010000420.1:0-557 GCA_964467485.1 uncultured Porphyromonadaceae bacterium
AACCTATCTGTCAGCCCGCTGTCCGGTTATCATAGCGCCTGCAATGGATATGGATATGTTCAAGCATCCTAGTACAACAAATAATATTGAAATCCTGAAAGGTTTTGGAAATCATATTATTGAACCAGCAATAGGAGAGCTGGCAAGTGGTCTTGAAGGCAAAGGCAGGATGGAAGAGCCGGAGAAAATTCTTATCTGGCTTATTGATTTCTTCAAAAAAAAAAGACGATTTCAAGCTAAGAAGGTCTTAGTTACTGCAGGTCCTACGCTGGAAAAGATTGATCCTGTGCGTTTTATAGGAAACTTTTCATCAGGGAAAATGGGTATTGCCTTAGCTAATGAGCTGCTCGCAGAGGGGGCGGAAGTACACCTTATTGCCGGTCCAATAGAAAGCCAGACATTGGACAAGCGTATTAAGCTAACAAAGATTGAATCGGCAATTGAAATGCATGAAGCATGTGTGAGTCTTTTTCCTGATATGGATATTGCAATTATGAACGCTGCGGTATCAGATTTCCGACCTGCCGGGAGAGCGGAATCAAAGATTAAAAGATCAT
>CAYXQX010000420.1:567-4173 GCA_964467485.1 uncultured Porphyromonadaceae bacterium
GATATCGCTGCCGAACTGGGTAGAATGAAAAAGCAAAATCAATTACTTGTTGGATTTGCCCTGGAAACTGATGAAGGGCTACAGGCAGCACATGAGAAAAAGGAAAGGAAGAACCTGGATATAATAGTTTTAAACAGCCTGAAAGATGCAGGGGCGGGTTTTGGTGGTGATAATAACAAAATAAGCATCATCAGCCGGAACAATAAAGCGCAGAAATTTGAGTTAAAAACAAAGAAAGAGGTTGCCGTAGACATCATTGAGGCTATATTTAAAATATTTGGAAATTAAATTATGCTCAGAATACTTCCCATATTATTATTTCTTATTTCACTGCCATTGCAAGGTCAGGAACTTAGGTGCCAGATTAATGTTACTTCATCCCAGGTGCAGGGATCGAATAAATCGGTCTATGATGCAATGAGGAAAAATCTGTATGAGTTCGTCAATAATAAAAAATGGACGGATCATATTTTTGATGAGGATGAGAGGATAGATTGTAGTTTTATGTTCAGGATAACTGATCAAATCTCTACAGATGAATTCCGGGGAACGCTCACTGTTCAGGCAAGAAGGCCGGTTTTTGGCTCTGCCTACTCAACAACACTGCTTAATCATCAGGATCAGGATATACACTTCCGTTTTGCTGAATTTGAAACCCTCGAGTTCAATGAAACAGCACACACATCAAATCTTGTATCCATTTTAGCTTATTACATAAATATTATACTGGGATTGGATTATGATACCTTTTCCCTGGAGGGAGGTAGCCTCTTCTACGAAAGAGCAGAGCAAATTGTAAGCAATGCTGCTAATGCTCCCGAAACAGGATGGAAAGCTTTTGAAAGTCAGAAAAACAGATATTGGCTGGTGGAGAACCTCCTGAATAGTAAGTACGAAGCTTTCCGTTCCATGCTTTATAACTATCACCGCTTAGGTTTGGATGCCATGACAGAGAATCCTAATGATGGTCGTTCGGTTATAGCTGAGGCAATCACAGAATTGAGGAGGCCCTACCGAGAGAATACAATGGCGATGATATGGCCGGTGTTCTTTACTTCAAAAGCTGATGAGATTTCAAATATTTTCTCAGAGGGTTTTCCTGATGAAAAAGCACGTATCGTGCAAGTATTGAAGGAGATCAGTCCGGCTAATTCTTCCAAATGGGATAACATTAATAAATCAGGAGATATTTAATATTACTTCTTCCTATATTTAAGGAGCAAATTCTAATTTTATAAGATGCTCACTTCCTTGTCTATCCGTAATTATGCATTGATTTCCTCATTGGAAGTAGATTTTAACGAAGGCTTGTCCGCTATTACAGGAGAAACCGGAGCCGGAAAATCTATCCTGATGGGAGCACTTGGATTAGTGTTGGGTGCCAGGGCTGATTCAACAGCTCTCAGGGATAAGTCGAAAAAGTGTGTGATTGAGGCCGGATTCAAATTAAGCGGACTAACTTTTGAAAAGTTTTTTGCCACTGAGGATCTTGACTATGAAGAGAAGAGCCTTATACGCAGAGAGCTATTGCCCGGTGGTAAATCAAGAGCCTTTGTGAACGATACTCCTGTTACCCTTCCCGTCTTGAAAAAATTGGGTGATAAGCTTGTAAATATTCATGCTCAGCATCATAACCTAATGCTCCGTGAAGAGGGATTTCCTCTTGAAGTGGTGGATGCCTTCATGGGGCTGGAAGGATTGAAAAGTAATTATCAGGATACATATAATCGATATAAGATTCTTCAGGCTGATATCAAAAAGCTTGATAATGATCTTCAGGCTGCACAGAAGGAGCAGGATTACCTGGAGTTTCAATATAATCAACTGAACGATGCCGGCCTGATTAGCGGAGAAGAGGATAAACTGGTTGAGGAACAAGAAATCCTAAGCCACGCTGAGGAGATCAGAATATCATTATCTACAGTTACTAATTGTATTTCTGTGGATGAGATAAATGTCCTTCAACTGCTTAATAAATCCTCACAGGAAATAAACACCATACAAAAGTATTATCCTGATCTTGAGGAAACTAACAAGAGACTTGATTCTGTTCTGATAGAAGTGAAAGACCTCAGCGAAGAGCTTGAAAGGATGCTGGGTGGCATTGAGTATGACCCTGAAAAACTGAAGCAATTGACGGAGCGACTTGACCTGATTTACTCGCTTCAGAAGAAGCATCAGGTTAATTCTAACCAGGAGCTTATTGATGTTAGGGAAGGGATTTCTTCAAAACTGGAAGAGATTACAACGTCTGATATAGAATTAAACAAGCTAAATTCTGAATTGATTATAGTGCTGGATCAGCTGAATGGAACGGCAGAAAAATTGCGCAAGAAAAGACTCAAGGGTTTGTCATCCTTGTCAGATTCCGTTGTTGACCATCTTAAAGATGTTGGCATGCCTAATGCCAGATTTGAGGTCAGACACACTGCTCTTGATGATTTTACGGAGGAGGGAAAGGATAAATTTTCATTTTTCTTTTCGGCTAATAAAAACCAGGAGTTGGAATTGATACAAAGAGTTGCATCAGGAGGGGAGATCAGCCGCCTGATGTTAAGCATAAAATCTCTTATCAGTGAATCTCTGGCTGTACCAACTCTTATATTCGACGAGATTGATGCTGGAGTATCTGGTGAGATTGCTGATAAGATGGGGAAGATGTTGAGACGGATATCAAAAAACCGCCAGGTAATCAATGTTACTCATCTGCCGCAGGTAGCTGGTAGGGGAGATTATCATTACCAGGTTTATAAATATGATGAGGGATCATCAACAAGAACAGACATAAGACTACTGGATAAGGAGGGTAGAATTATGGAGATGGCAAAAATGCTAAGCGGAGAGCAACTAACACAGGAAGCTCTTGGAAATGCGAAAGCACTGCTTCATAAATCTTAATCTTTTTTCAACTATTTAAGATTCAAATTGTTTCTCATTTAAAACAAAACAAAACAAAACAAAACAAAACAAAACAAAACCTATTATGGCATATAACTTACTCAAAGGAAAGAAAGGTATAATTTTCGGAGCATTAAATGAAAACTCCATTGCCTGGAAAATTGCTGAGAGGGCGCACGAAGAGGGTGCTGAGTTAGTACTGACAAATTCACCAACTGCTTTTCGTCTGGGAGAAATAAATAAGCTCGCTGAGAAAACAAATAGCCAAATGATTCCATGTGATGTAACCAAGGTTGAGGATCTGGAAAACCTATTGGAGAAATCAATGGAGATTTTTGGTGGTGGGATAGATTTTATTTTACATTCAATTGGGATGTCACCTAACGTACGAAAGAAGAAAAGTTATGATGATCTGAATTATACCTTCTTCTCTCAAACACTGGATATCTCAGCCATCTCGTTTCATAAGCTACTCCAATCTGCAAAGAAAATGGATGCTATTAATGAGTATGGTTCTGTTGTAGCATTGAGCTATATTGCCGGACAAAGAACATTTTACGGTTACAACGATATGGCCGAAGCAAAATCAGTACTGGAAAGTATAGCAAGAAGCTTCGGATATATTTACGGTCGTGAGAAGAATGTAAGAGTAAATACCGTTTCTCAATCTCCAACCAAAACAACCGCCGGGAACGGAATAAAAGGATT
>CAYXQX010000421.1:0-4159 GCA_964467485.1 uncultured Porphyromonadaceae bacterium
CCATTATTTCAGCGCTTCTTACTAGTTCCTGCATATTTGTGTGATCAGGGTAAAGTGGCCTGTCAATATCCAGAAAATCAACATGTTTCCTGATGATTTTATGTGCAGTATTTACTCCTTTCCCGAAGGAGTATTCCTCTTTTCTGAAGTCTAGTGCCTGCGCAGCAGCCATAAATTCAATTCCTAATATCCCATATGCATTTTCGAGGATTTGGAAATTTTTAATTGCAGTATTCATTCCCATGGATACAAAATCCTCCTGATCGGCTGCAGCAGGGATCGACTGAATCGATGCCGGAGCACAAAGTATTCTTTGTTCCACAATCTGCATGTCAGCAGTATATTGGCTTAACATCAGTCCGGAAAACATTCCAGCTCCTTTGGTCAGGAATGCGGGCAGACCAGCGCTTAATGCCGGATTATTCAGACGATTCATCCTCCTTTCCGACAAAACACAAACCATGGTTATGGCTGCTCCAGCCATGTCCATAGGTAGGGATACTGGTGATCCCTGGAAATTTGCCCCGGACAATTGAATATCCTGTTCCGGCAAAAATATTGGGTTGTCGCCAACACCATTCAGTTCAATCTCTACTTGAGAGCGTGCCCAACGTATTGCATCATGAGCTGCACCTATAACCTGAGGTGATGATCTCATTGAGTAAGCATCCTGGATTTTGCACTTCACTCTACCTTCCTTTAGGTCGCCGCCGCCAACACATTTCTCAATGGCCTTGGCGCTTCGAATGGCACCTGAAAATCCTCTCACCTCGTGTAGAAGAGGTGTGTAAGGTTTCATGTTGGCTTTCAGAGCCTCAAGTGACATGGATGCTGCAATTTCTGCCTGCTTGAGGAAATTATTTGCATCGTAAAGCCATATTGCACTCATGGCGGTTAGTAGGTTTGATCCATTAATAGTGGCCAGACCATCTCTTGCTTTCAAGCCAGGAACAGCTATCCCTGCTTGCTGCATGGCTTCTGCACCTCCAAGTAGTTCACCCTTATAATATGCTTTGCCTTCTCCTAACAATAAAAGAGCAATCTGTGACATAGGTGCCAGATCACCGCTAGCGCCAACAGAACCTTTCTGACAAACAAAGGGTGTAACTCCCTTGTTGAGCATTTCAACTAATGTTTGAGTAATTATAGGACGGCATCCTGAATTACCATGAGCATGAACATTTATTCTGCCAACCATAGCTCCTCGTACATATTCGATAGGAGCTGGATCACCAATACCAGCAGCATGATTGTAGATCAAGTATTTCTGAAAGTCTTTAACCTGATCATCCGTTAGTATGGTCTCTGAAAATTCACCTATACCGGTATTGACACCATACATGATTTCCCCGGCATTGATCTTTCTTTCAACCATTTGCCTGCAAACGCTCATGCGCTCAATAGAGTCGGGATGGATACTAACTTTTTGATTATGACGTGCAACTCTAACAACATCTTCGATGCTCAGACCAGCGCCAGATATAACTAATGTATTCATATTATTTTGGAATTTGAAAGTGTACAAAAAAGTGATAGTAATAAAAATCAGCTATTCTGTACCCGGAAGAGCCCCGTACGGTTAATCTGAATGAGATAATCAAGTAACCAACTCATAATAATGATGTTTGAGACCAAAGGTAGAAAACTTTAAATGCTCAGCAAATAATCACTCACCAATATTTCGAATTACTTCTTTAAGAATATCCTGGATAGAGCAAGAGCTCTGCTCTCCTGTTTTCATATTCTTTATCTGTACTTGATTATTGACAAGCTCATTCTTTCCTGCAATAATCACCACTGGAATATTTCTGGCATTGGCATAGCTCATTTGCTTCTTCATTTTTGCATTATCAGGATAAATCTCAGTGGATATACCCGAGGACCTCAATTCATCAGCAAACTTCAGCGTTCTTTTAATTTCCTCGTCTCCAAAATTCATTATCATAACCTGAGTGCTTGTCATTGTGCGTTCAGGAAAGCCATTGCTTTGCTCCAATACATCATAAATGCGGTCTGCCCCAAAAGAAACACCTACCCCTGATACATCAGCTAGTCCAAAAATTCCGGTAAGGTCGTCATACCTTCCTCCACCGCATATAGAGCCAATAGAGACCTCTAAGGATTTAACCTCAATGATGACACCAGTGTAATAGTTAAGGCCTCTGGCCAGGGTGAGATCAAGCTCAACCATGGTTTCTAATACTAATTCAACCAGAAGATCAAAAATTATCCTGATTTCTGATATGCCTTTCATTCCAGCTTTAGATTCAGAAAGTACTTCTTCAAGTTTTAATAGCTGGCTGGTATGATCTCCGGACAGACTCAGGATAGGTTGGAGTTTTTCAATTGCTTCTTGAGGAAGTCCCTTATTTAGCAATTCTTCATTAACTTTCTCAAGTCCAATTTTTTCAATCTTATCGATGGCTGTTGTGATATCGATAATTTTATCCGGATGACCAATAATTTCAGAAATTCCCGTGAGGATTTTTCTGTTATTAATCTTTATTAGGACTTTGGTGTTTAGACTATTAAATACTTTATCAATAATCTGAATTAATTCAAGCTCATTTAATAGTGAAGTTGATCCTATTACGTCAACATCACATTGATAAAACTCCCTGTATCTTCCTTTTTGGGGCCTGTCGGCTCGCCATACTGGTTGTAATTGGTAACGTTTGAAAGGAAAGGATATATCATTTCTGTGCTGAACAACATATCTGGCAAAAGGAACAGTAAGATCATACCGTAGGGCTTTCTCAGATATCCTGGAGGTGAGCTTTGTGGAAATAGAAGGATCTAAATCTTCAGATTCTGACAAAATATCCAGAGTGTCTTTTGGGATTTTGGAAGCATAATGCCCACTATTAAGGATCTTGAAAATTAGTCTGTCACCCTCTTCCCCATATTTTCCCATAAGAGTGTTGAGGGTCTCCATTGCCGGAGTCTCAATAGGCTGGTATCCATAATTAATAAAAACGGATTTTATCTGATCGAAAATATAGGTCCTGCGGAGCATTTGCTGTGGCCCGAAGTCTCTGGTACCCTTAGGTATAGAAGTTTTTTGCGACATGAATCACCATTGTTTTTTGTGCAGGGCAAAGTTAATTAAATAATCTGACCGGCTGCACAAGAAAGACTGTCTGGTAGGCATCAAAAAAAAACAAGGTTATTTTAGATTTTTTAACAAACATAGTATTCTATTTATTGAAACTTTCCTATACATTACTAACCCTAAAAATGAATGTCTGATACAAACATTTTTTATTGTTATTAATCTGTCTAAACATATCTGATTATGAAAAGCCGAATTGTTATTATTATAAGTTTATTGTTTGTTTCACTACAGCTGTTTTCACAAACATCTAAACCCCCTTTAGATTTTTCTGTCTATGATATTTGGAACAGGCTTGGTTCAACAATGATCTCTGAGAATGGGGGGATTGTATCTTATACTATCAATCCATCAAAAGGAGATGGAGATCTATTTGTTAAAGATTTGAAAAGTGGAGAGCTATCCTCATTTAGTCGCGGTAGTTCCGCAATATTTTCCCCAAAATCAGATTTTGTGGTTTTTAGGATAAAAGTACAGGCAGATACTCTTAGAGCAGCCAAGCTTAAAAAGGTAAAGTCAGACAAGATGCCCAAAGATACTCTGGCCTTGTATGATATGAAGGAATTGAAAACCTGGCCTAAGCTGAAGTCATTTAAAGTGCCAAAAGAAGGGCCTGGCGTTTTTGCATACCAATTGGAGCCTGAGAAGACCCAAAAGGAAAAAGCTGATTCTACTGATGTAGAAAAGGAGGGATTTGAAAAAGAATCAGAAAATAATGAGAAGGAAAAGACAGATGAAAAAAAGCCTAAAAAGAAGATTTATAAAGGAACAAAGTTGATCGTTATGTATCCCGAATCCAATGAGGAGTTTTCATTCGAGGATGTTACCGAGTACATGTTCTCTGAAAAAGGTGACTGGTTGTATGCCATCAGCATTACGGAAGATTCGGTAAATAATTCGACTATACACCTATTTGATACAAAGAAAAAAGAGTCAATGAAGATTTGGAAAAGCGAAGGTGTTTCAAAAAAGATAGTGAATGATAAGGAAGCCAATCAATTAGTCTTCCTTCATTCTATGGATACTGTGAAAAATAAAACTTTTTCC
>CAYXQX010000422.1:0-4145 GCA_964467485.1 uncultured Porphyromonadaceae bacterium
GCTTTGGCTGAGGATTCTTCGCCATACTATTGAAGGTAAATCCTACTATAAACACTGCTACCAGCACCAATGCGTACCTGATTTCGTTGAATTTCATCTGGTTTTATTTATTGATAGACGTCATAACTTGACTTTCCTTCTGATTTCTGCTCGATCCATATTACAAGTGTAAGTGTGCCGTCTGTGTCATGAATAATTCCCTGCCTGACCTTATTTCCCTTATCCTGTTTCTTACCGTTTATCCTGATCACAGCCTTAGAATCAGAGTCCCAGTTTTTTATTACAAAGCATGGATTCAAGATAGGGCTGTCTTCAGACCCGTTCAGGCTGAAGGAGATCTTTTTTGATTTTTTGGTGAATACATATGCTCTTTGTCCTTTTTCAAAGCCTTCACTTTCAGCTCCGCTTATATCACCTAATTCAGGAGCAAAGTTCCATGAGCGGTTAAGATATTTGAGTTCAGTTGCAGGCTGATCAGTTATACCATAGATATTATACATATCTGTTCGGCCGTCCTCAAGCAGATGATGTGGTCCATACAAAGTTATAATGCAGGATGAACTCACCCTGTCAATGCCTGTGGCAACCGTTCCGTCACTTGGTAATAAGCCAAAGGGGTAATGGTTCCAGGCGTTATATTTGGTATGTCCCAGGGCCATCCGCATTGACTCCCACTGACTGTAGGGTACGAAATTTGATCCAATTTCACCAATATTGAAATGTTTGTATTCAGAATTGAGATTCATGTAGATCAGGTTTCTGTTCTCTTCAATTGGGGGACTTTTCCTGTATGGAACCCCTGTAGAATAATTCCATAATTCGGTTTCTCCCTTAATATTGGAAACGGTAATGGCATCGAAAGGAATATTATCTTCAGGTCTGGTACCGGGCTGACTAAGTAGTTCATTTTGCTGGGTTTGTATATCCTTGAAATCTGCTAGTCTTCCACTTACCTGGTATCTAACTGCGACAGCATCAGGATAAATATACCAGTATTCATCTGTCCATAATCCCCATCCGTCTTCATCAACTGTTAGCCAGTCGTAACTGACACCCACACTTGCATTCCGCCAGTGAACCACTACTCTTGCCTCTGTATTCTCAATGAGCCTGACATGAGAATAGCGACATGTCTTGTCCGACATATGCTCATAACACTGGTCGGTATAATCTTCAGGTCCCTGGTCACTATTCCATATCCCATTCGGCCCTGGTTCGGTGACAATACTTGGCAGGTAATTTGTCCCTCTCCAGAACACGAAACGACAGGGTTTATCATCAAATGAAACCACTATATCCGCATTATCACCGAAACGCCATAAACCATCCCATTCAGGACTGCATTTAAGCTTGGTATATGTTGCACCGAATTTGTTTGGAATATCTTCTCCCGCAGGTAAAACCCAAAAATCAAGAACTTTAGAGTTCTCAGGTTTGTAATTCCTGTATCCTGATTCTATTTCAGATTTATCCAGTGCTTTGTTGAACAGGCGAACCTCATCTATTAATCCGCTAAAAACCATGTTCGACAGGTAGGATTTTGTGATGTTGCGCTCGTATGCCCATGGGGGCTTCTGTTCATGGGCCATGCCAATATAAAGATCATGATCATCAGCATCTGTAAGTCTTCCGGAAACGTCATTAGCACTTATCTCTTCCCCATCGAAATAAATACTGAAACCTTCTTTTTGTCGGTAAACACCTGTTACACATGTCCATTTCAGCAGCTCAACCGACTTTTTTGTTGTCAGCCCTACCCATGAACCGTCAATATTGGCATACAAACCGATTTGCCCCAGGTGGTTTATGGACAATGAATAGCCTGCTTTTTTGTCTTGGTCATGATCAACAATTCCAGCCTCGTTCCATGGGTATTCCTGGGGAGCAATCCATACTTCAATGCTAAAATCGCCGCTTATATGAGGCAGATCAGCTGCCGGCATGCTTACCTTATTAGTATAACCATCGAAAGAAAGGCAGGATCCTGATATCCCGGGCCTCCAGTAACTATCAACTCCGCTGATTGTACAGGAGGAACCTTTATTACTCTCTTTGGTAATATTATAGTTGATATCCAGTCCTTCATCAAATCTCCACCATAGTAAGGGAGATCTATTCTCACTATTTATAACTGCTGATCCTGAGATCTTTTCACCTGGTAGATTCTGGAGCCTGGCAGGGGTAAATTCAATAGGTTCAATTCCTCCCGCATTTAATTCCAAAACCTGTGTACTTATATTCATCGGATCATTCCATTCATCAAGTGAATAGCATCCTTTTCTAATTTTCCTGGTAACAACTCCTTCATTATCAATAATAAAATATTCATCAACATAATCAGCAAAATACTTGCCGATATCACCATCGTAACTCTTCTTGAAATCAGTGAAATTCAGACTGTTCTGGTCTGGTGCATATCTCCAGTGTATAATAATTTCATCTTCAGATTTTTCAATAATTCTCACATAAGAACATTTGTTGACCCTGTCTGGCCGTTCATCCGAGCCATCCCCTGTAAAAGGAATAATTTTGTCAAAAAAATGCCTTGAGCCTTCAACTTCCCAGTATGGTAAATAGCTGTATTCGCGACTAAAAATCAATCGACCTGAATTCTTTACCTGAACAACAATATCGGCATACTTGCCGGTGTTATTATTATCATTAAAATCAAGTCTCGAATAGTAAGCACAGAATCCTGAAGATTGAGCAAAAGCATAATTATTTGAAAGTATAATTACGGTAATTAGGATGATTATCCTGATGAAATTCTTAAACCGCATAGCATTCATGTTACTAATCTATTTTTGACCAATTACAATAGGTACATAACCTACTTCAAAGCCTTCCGGAGGTTGTACAAGTAGTTCAGGATCCAGAGAAACTAAACTCCCGGTACTGGGAGGAGCCATGTATTCAGTATCAATACGCCATTTAGCATGGATCTTTTCAACCAGGGATTGCAGTTTTTCCTTTTTCTCCTTACTCCAGTTAAACTGTTGCAATGAAGGTTGGTCAATGAATCTATACCAACAATAAATTACTGTTGATCCATCGGCAAGAGTAACAGTCTTTGGTTCGCTTGCAGAACCGGGATCTGACCATGAACCAGCATCCGGGGAGGTGTAGGGTTTGCCTCTTTCTGCAAGGGTAAACTCTTTTGATACAAGTTCAGGAGGTACATCATTAATTGATACGGGTACTCTTTTACCATCTCCCACCTGCATATAGTATTGCGGGAAATCTCCTGCTGTAGTTATTTCATTATCACTCCATTGCATTCCAAAAATACTGCTCCCAAAAACTTCAGTTTTTAATATTTCTTCCATGTTTTCCAGGACAACTCCATCCTGATCAAAAGTCGGCATTGATGTAGATAATTCAGGTCCCCAAGCACCTTTTGTTTCAAATTTCCCATCACAAAAGCCAACACCTTTTCGCCAGGATTTAAAGGAATTATATAAAGCATCTTTTGAATAATACTTTACATCCTGGACAAGAACAGTCTTACCATTGTCATCTACAGGATACTTCATTTGAGGTATTTTATAATAAACTGTATCCCCCATTCCTTCAGCAATAATTTTTGGTACCGTATTGATTTCAATTGCACCACCACCCATCTCAGCTGGCCTGGCATCCAGTCCACGTCCATAATCGGGTTTGTAGTCCTTTGATATTTTACTCCATGTTTCTGCTATATAATAGGCTACCGGGCCTTTAAAATTCATCGTATTCATAAAGAGTGTCCAGCTTTGATCACCAGTTGGTGGAGGCCCTTCAATGGCGTCTAATAGTGGCAGAGCCATCCAGGAATACCCGAGGAATTGTCCATCGGGATTGCCAACGAATGTGAGTCCATCAGGAGGAACAACAATTCTGTTGCTCAATTGCGCAATTCCCATTTTGTCATCAGCCAAAGCTGTATCGCTATAGAAAAATGACCAGCCCGGTGTTGCAATCTCGAAATCGTAGCAACTGGAAGTTGCATTCATACTGAATTTGGGAGAATTATAACGGAATTTATTACCCTGCCAATATCCTACCCCTCCTTCAATAGTCTGAAATACTGCGGCATAAGTAGGGGCCCTTTCATCCCAATTGTCTCTGGCATAAGTTCCTTCAGGACAAAGAGGGAAATCAACATC
>CAYXQX010000423.1:0-1651 GCA_964467485.1 uncultured Porphyromonadaceae bacterium
ATCTATTAAAAGATGCAGGATCTGTTGAAGTTTTTAAGACTAACGAAGTGGGTAAATGGACTTTTGTGAAAAAAATTGTCTCGCCTATTAGGCAAGAAGATGCACAATTCGGAACGGCATTAGCCGTTTCAGGTAATGGATTGGTAATAGCTGATCCTTATAAAACAACTTTAAACAGATCAATAGGCGCGGTACACTTTTATATGTATGAGTTTGTGTTTATTAATCGAGGTTGGAATTATTCAAGCACAATTGCTAGTCCGGATTACGAAAATGCAGGGTTTGGATCTGCTTTGGAGCTGCAAGGAAATACTCTCTATATATCAAATCCAATGCGTAACTATTTTGAATTAGGAGTCTTCCACTATGCAAGGGCTGGATGTGTTTATGTTTACAACAAGCATTCTTTTTTAAATTCATGGTATTTATCTACAACCCTGGTTGCAAGGCACTTGAATGAAGGGATGAATTTTGGCTCCGAGATAGAGGTTGACAACGACTTTATGGTTGTTGGTTGTCCGGGAGATGATTCAGATGAATTTGGAGCGAATGAAATTAATAGTTCAGGATCCGCATATATTTTCAGTAAAAAGACGGGAGAGTGGCTATTTAACAAAAAACTAGTATCCCCAAACCGTGCAACAGTTGCATTTTTTGGTAATTACTTGAGAATTCATGAAGGATCTGTTGCTGTCTCAGACCATTATTCTTCAGCATATGAATCTCGTGGTGGTGCTATAGTATGCTACGAATACCAACCCGGAACAGGCATTGATGAGATTCAGAAAGATGTTACAATAGCTGTCTACCCAAATCCTGCAGAAGATTATATTACTATAGACCTGGCTGATATGAATGCAAAGAGTGAATTGTCATTGCATAATGTTTTAGGAGCAAAAGTTTTAAGTAAAACGATTACTGAAAGCAGATGCAGGTTGGATCTTAGTGATCTAGATAGTGGGGTTTATATCCTGTCAGTTTCTACGCCTAATGGCCCTTTTTGTAAAAGAATTTTAATACAGTAATTCTAAACTATTTATTTCCTTACACTCAGCAATTGCTGTTTCATTTTGGCGGCTACATCGGCTTTTTCAAAATAGAGATTACGGCTCTCAGTTGAGTCAGTAATAATGTGGTATAATTCGCCTTCGTTTTGGGGCAGGTTTTGGAATCGTTCTTTTGATAGGGAGTAAGCTCTATTGAACTGATCTCCACCGTGGCCTTCAATGAACTTCCATTCATTAGTGATTAGGGCTTTGGTATCGATAAGAAGTTCTTTCCTGATGGGTGATTCTATCGGTGTGCCGGTGATAAGAGGAAGTATGCTGTGACTGTCAAATTGAAGAGGATTTATTTCTGTGTTGGTGAGCTCTGCAAAGCTTGCCAGAATATCAGTAAAACAAATCAATTCTGATGAAGTTGTATTTGTTGGAGTATGCCCGGGCCACCTTACGATAAATGGTATTCTATGGCCACCTTCCCACATATCAGATTTAATACCCTTCAGGAAATATGTTGATTTATGATCATAGTTAGCAATATCCTCGTCGAACCAAACTGGACCATTGTCACTTGAGAAGAATACCATGGTGTTGTCGGTAATACCCAGATCATCAAGTATTTTCATTATCTGACCAACAACATCATCAAC
>CAYXQX010000423.1:1661-4144 GCA_964467485.1 uncultured Porphyromonadaceae bacterium
ACTTGGCCGATCATGGTATCGACCATCACCAGGAAGTCGCCGTACATACCGGCCCGGCTTTTTCCCTGGAATTCTTCGGTAGGTAACCACGGTGTGTGTGGCCCGGGTAATGGGAAGTAGAGGAAGAATGGTTTTGTTTGATCGCTTGAATGGTGTTCAGTTATAAACTTAACAGCTTTTTCAGTCAAGTCAGGCAAAACATTAATATGTTTGAACCCGGGGGCAACCAGTCCTTTTCGCCAGAATTCTCCCTGAACGATTGAGACCCCTTCTGTGTTACTTGCTCCAATTGAATCAGTTGGGGCTTCAACACATTTATCATTCTCAATGTAATAGTAGGGTGGAATATCCAGAGAGACAGGTATTCCAAAGTAATAGTCGAAGCCACGGTCTACAGGTCCTCCTTTTATTCCCTCATCATAATTCACAGAATCAAAACCCAGATGCCATTTCCCGATACAGGCTGTGTGATAAGCACTTTTTTTCAGCAGGGATGCCAGGTTTACCTGGTCGGGCTCAATGAGGCATTTTAATCCGGCTTGTCTGATATCTGTACGTGCAGGGTACTTCCCGGTTATCAGGCCATACCGGGAAGGGGTACACCAAGCTGCTGGCGAGTGTGCATTAGTGAAGCGCATGCCTTCCTCGGCAAGTTTGTCAATGCCGGGAGTATTGATTTTTGAATCAGGATTATAACATGAGGGATCGCCGTATCCCATATCATCAGCCAAGATGAAAACAATATTTGGTAATTCTGATGTACCGCAGGAAAACAGGCTTATTGCTAAGAATATTGAGAGTATATATTTCATGGCTTGTAATTAGAAAGGCTAAGATAAACATTAAAATACCTGGATTTGAGACTAAGTCTGTTGATGAAGTTATTATACCCAAGAGTATCCTTCTTGAGGAATTCACAGGTGTCTGGTGTGGTTGTTGCCCTATATAATAGCAATTTAAAGGCTATCGATGTAAATTTTGGTTATGATTTCCCTATCAATATTCCCTGGGGTAATTTTAATGTCTCCCTTAACTATTGTTTTCTCAACATAGTTTGGGATCTCGTCTTCTGTAACACCATAGGATGACAGTTTTGTTGAAACGGTCAATCCTGCCAGAAAAGATCTTAATCCTTTATATGGTTCGAATATCTTATTTATTTGATCCAATTTCCTTTTAACAGAATCATTGTCAGCCAGGTATTCCAGGAATGCCGGGAGTAGAATTACACAGGCCCTGCCATGTGGTACATTATGATAGACAGTAAGAGGATAGCCCATGATGTGGGGCAGGATAGTGCTTGCATGGCTTATAGCGATTCCGCCAAGCATTGAAGCATATGCCATGTTATCCATTGCCTCGGGCGCTTTCAATGCGGCCATCATAAGGTTTTCACTCACCAGTTGTATACACTGGAGTGCAATCTGATTATTCATCTCAAAGGAGTCCATTGAGAGATAAGCCTCAACAGCATGTGAGAGCGCATCTAAACCCGTATTGATAATAACTTCGCGGGGCATGGAGTAGGTCAGCTCAGGATCTATTAGTGCAATTGTTGGGAATATGGCTGGATGGGAAAGCCCAACTTTGGTCTCATTCTTTTTATCAGTAAAAACGGCAAATGGAGTTACTTCACTGCCAGTCCCTGAAGAAGTTGGGATGCAAATCAACGGAAGAGTATTTTTGATTCTACACAAACTCCCTGTATATTTTTCAATGGGTTCAGCATGGCTTGCAGTTACAGCAATCCCTTTAGCTGCGTCCATGCAGGAGCCTCCTCCAATACCGATTATCAAATCAGCCTCAAAAGAACTGGCTTGTCGACCGCCTTTATTTATTGTTTCAAAAGATGGGTTTTCTTCAACCTTGTCGAAAAGCATAATTTCAAACTCGTCCAACTCCCTTATTAGTTTTACTAGGATGTCGGTATTTTTGGAAAGGTTATTATCGCTAACGATAAAAATTCTTTCGTATTTGATCGGTATGATCGCTGCTATTTCCCGGATTTTATTTTTACCGAAAATGATTTTTGTTGGATTGTGGAAGGTGAAGCTTTTCATGTATTGGTGGTATTGCCATTATGAGACGCATTGTAATGAGACGCATTGTAATGCGTCTCTACATAATATTAATTTGTTATTTCTCTCAATTTATTAAAAAATGATTTTTTGCGTTCTGAGCTGATTGTCCAATCAACAGGTACGCTTTGGAAACCATTTTCAAAGCTTTCCCCTTTCATGCGATAATCAAAATATCCCCAGGAAGCATAGCTTTTTACAGCCTTCACAAAGTTATTCGATTCTTCATCAAAATTAAAATGATCATCCTCATTAAAAAGAACAGGTTTTGGGGTGTATCCATCTACAAGGCGAGTTGATTCTACAAGTTCTGAAACACTCTTAGGATCACTCATTCCATTACCATGGAGCAGTATAAAATCGGAGCTTTTGACCACATTTGGTTTAGGTTTAGTCCCTCCTCCA
>CAYXQX010000424.1:0-4130 GCA_964467485.1 uncultured Porphyromonadaceae bacterium
AGGCTATGTCCTTACCCCTAATGAGATGGACCGTATAGTTGATCTGGCTAATAGGGTGGGGGCCTGGATTTTCTGTGATGAAGTTTACAGGGGGGCTGAATTAAATGGAATCGAAATAGAAAGTTTTACAGGCAAGTATGATAAGGTCCTGGTAAGTTCCGGGTTATCAAAGGCATATGCCTTACCCGGACTGCGTTTGGGTTGGTTGGTTGGGGATAAGGCAAGCATTGCTAATTGTTGGTCCTACCACGATTATACTTCTATAACATCAGGAATATTGAGCCAGAAGATAGCGGAATTTGCTTTGGAAGGAGAGAATAGGAAGAAAATACTGAACCGCAACAGGCAGCTATTGAAATCCAATCTTAAAATTATGCAGAAATGGGTTGATCAGTGGAATGGGCATTTTAAATTTGTTCATCCAAAAGCAGGAGGGATGGCCTATTTAAGTTATGATATGCAAATTAATTCAGGAGTACTTTCGGAAAAGTTAAGAAATGACTTCGGTGTATTTATTGCGGCAGGCGACTGGTTTGGAATGGATGGGTATATTAGGATTGGTATTGGATCTGAAAGCTCTTATTTTGAGGAAGGATTAAACGTTTTAACCAAAGGAATCAAACAAATATGTAAATTATGAAAACAAGAATTGTAATTATATTTTTTATCCTGATGTTTTCAGGAAGTGTATTTTCCCAATCATTAGAAGATAATAAGCGCATTGTTAAGGTTTTGACATTCAATATTCTCCATGGTGCGACAACTGTTGGTGATTTCAATCTCGATAATATTGCAAAAGTTATTCTTGAAGCAGATCCTGATTTGGTTGCTATGCAGGAAGTTGATTTCAAAACAAACCGGGCAAAAAAATACGATTTGGTTACGGAATTAGCTATCAGGACTAAGATGGCGCCACTTTTTGCCAGAGCTATGCCTTATGATGGCGGAGAATACGGCGAAGGAATTTTGTCGAAATGGTCATTCGTGTCAACCAGAAACGTACCGCTTCCCTACACAGAGGGAACCGAACCAAGGGCAGCTGCAGAAATAGTAACAGTTATGCCCTCCGGCGATACAATTGCTTTTGTAGGCACGCATTTTGACCATCTTAGAAATGAAAATGATCGATTAGCCCAGGCAAACAAAATTAACGAAGTATTTTCAAGGAATAGCTATCCTACAATTTTGGCCGGTGATTTGAATGCAACACCGGAAAGCCTTACAATTAAATTGTTAAAGGATGTGTGGAGCGTATCAGATAAGAGGGCTAATCCTTCTCCAACAATTCCTTCCACTGGCCCAAAAAAGAAAATTGATTATGTGATGTACACTCCCGAAAGCAGATGGAGGGTTATAGACACCACAGTAATTCAGGATTCTATTGCCTCAGATCATTGCTCTTATTTGGTTACTCTGGAGCTTCTTTCAAAATAGCCTTATTACTGAGCAGTTTGCTGTTTTCGGTCTTTTTTTGTGTCAATTTTGACTGAAACTCCAAAAACTTATCTTTTTATTTTATATTGGATAGGCTTTTTAAGGCAACAACCAGCAACCAGTACCATGAAAAAGCTTTTGATTATTTTTCTTCTACTCCCATTAGGATTTACCTTCGCACAGGATAATAATGTGTTAATATCCTGGACTTTCGATGAGGACGAGCCTGAGTACGAAATTACTGGAAAGGGAATAATAACGCTTGGTGTTAAGGGAAATGCCTACAAGTTTGATGGCTTTTCATCCTACATTGAAGACAGATCAGTAGAGGATATTAAAATTCCCCGATCATTCAGTATTGAGGCCTGGGTTGCGCTGGGTGCCTATCCATGGAACTGGGCTCCTATACTAACTATTGGAAAGTATAAGATAACGGGTTTTTATTTTGGGATAGACTCCAGGGGCAGAGTAGGCTTCCAAATGTCAGATGCTACATCGGTTTGGCATTCATGCAGTTCTGAATTGTTGCATGGCTCAAAAGTAGCTATGGAATTAAATAAATGGTACCATGTTGTTGGTACCTATAGTCCTGATAAGGGCATGGCTGTATATGTTAATGGTGAACTGGCTGGCACTTATAATGATTTTGAATTTAAGTATGGTGTAAGATATAGCGAGTTGAATAAGGGTTTCAGAATAGGTATGAATCGTGAGCATCTTGCTCCAACAGATCCAATCCGTGATTGGGCAACCTGGCCCTCCCAATATTCATTGGATGGTATTCTTGATGAAATTAAAATTTATTCCAGCGAATTATCTGGACAGGAAATAATGGATCATTACAACCCCGTAGAGACAGATTATGATCTGTCTCTGCCTATCGTGTCTCTACCTATCGCGTCTCTACAACCCCGCGACTTCCCAACCATACCTTCATCAGGACGTTTCGGAGCTAACTATACCCGCCTTGAATACTACCCCGAATGGGATAATATCTGGCCGGTTGGTGATCATCTGGATGTTGCTGTTCAATTCGATGAATTACCTACCAGAGTTATGTTTTGGCGTGGTACCCGCTACTCTGCTTGCATGGTTTCTGAAAATAATAAGTGGATGGCAGACCAAAGTCGCGAAACGGGAAATAATTGGTATTTGCAGGATGGATCCAGGGATGATATGCCAACTGGATGCATGGAGCATATGTCTGATGTGCAATGCCGAAGTTCAAGGGTTTCAATAATTGAAAATAATGATGCCAGGGTAGTTGTAAACTGGAGGTACCTTCAGATGGATGTCAAATTCAGGCAAAACGACCTTTCAGATAATACCCAATTTGGTGAATGGGGCAATGAACTCTATTATATTTATCCTGATGGGGTTATGATTCGTAAAGTCCTGCCAGGAAGAGGGGGTTGGCAGGAAACTATCTTGCTCAATGCACCAGGCACACGACCTGAGGATAATGTGGAGCTGGAAGCTTGTACTCTTATTAATATGAAGGGTGAAAGTAAAACCTATACATGGGAGTATGGCTATCCCAGATTTGATCTGGAAGAAGCAAATATTCAACTAATCAATTTTAAATCAGAATATAAGCCCTTCCTTATTTTAAATGAAGGGGGCAGCTTTTCAGTATTCAATGGTGAGGTAAGGCCTGAATATTCTCATTTCCCATGGTGGAACCACTGGCCTGTTGCACAAATTGCTTCTGATGGCAGAAGCGCTTACGCTCCCGACAGGGCAGCGCATTCTTCTCTTAGCTGGGGTAATGTGAAAGGTACAGCTGCAATGTATGGTATGACAAATCTTGGTGTTGAATATTTGGCTGACCTGTCAAGATCATGGAATAGAGCTCCTAAACTTGAATTAAGCTCAAATGCATATCAATATGAGGGTTATGACGCAACACAACGAGCCTATATTTTAGAATCAATGAGCACTGATGCTAAGCTCAACTTCGATCTAATCGCATCTGAGGATTCACCGATTCTAAATCCTGCATTTGTAATTAATAACTGGAGATGGGATAAGGCAATTTTTCGTGTTGATGGACAGGAAGTTCCGGAAGGAAAAGATTTCAGACAGGGATTAGAGTACAATATAGATGGCTCTAAAACCCTGATAATCTGGTTGAAATTGAAAGATTATAGTACAAGAAATATAACTATTAATGCCAAGTAAGATGAATAGATTTTTAATATGCTTACTCATAGTTTCATTTGTAGGGCTATCCTTTGGTCAGAAAATATATTGGGGGGATGAGGTGCCGGAGAATTGGACAGGTACCTGGGATAATAAGTATCTCACCAAAGCTGAAAAGACTGATTATATCAAGACTTCCAGTTTTTCAGATGTTCAGGAGTTTGTCGATTTACTGAGGTGGAACAGTGAATATGTTCATATTGAAAACATGTTTACAACCCCCCGCGGGAAAACCGGTTTTGCTGTTGTTTTGGCCAATCCACGAATAAGCTCACCGGCTGAAGCCAGGAAATCAGGAAAACCTGTAATTTACCTCCAGGGTGATATCCATCCCCCAGAGGCTGAGGGGAAAGAGGCTCTTTTGATGCTAATGCGTGATATTCTTTTGGGTGATAAAGGATACCTGCTTGACGATCAGATCCTGATTATTTGTCCTGATTTTAATCCTGATGGAACAGATGATTTAAGGTTTAACCAAGGTACACCCCATTTGA
>CAYXQX010000425.1:0-4128 GCA_964467485.1 uncultured Porphyromonadaceae bacterium
TCTTTTGGGCTGAATGTTGGAGGAGCAATTGGCATAACACTATTCCTATCGCAAGCCATCTCAGTAGCCTTTTATGTCATTGCTTTCGCAGAGGCCTTTGAACCAGTATTAGAAATAGTTAATGACACCTATGGTATTTTCATACCCAAGAGAGTAATTGCTTTAGTTGCTATGGCTTTGTTATCACTATTGATACTTACTAAAGGTGCTAATTTGGGAATGAAAGCGCTTTATGTTGTTGTTGCAATTCTTCTTTCATCTATTCTCTTCTTTTTCCTTGGGCAGCCTGATTCTGTCCCCGCTGATCCTGGTTTTTCAGATACAGTAAGCGACCCAGCATCCTTTTTCTATGTTTTTGCTGTTGTATTCCCGGCTTTCACGGGACTTGCGGCCGGATTGGGGCTCAGTGGTGATTTACGTGATCCAAAAAAGTCAATCCCGAGGGGCACAATTTTGGCAACCCTAACCGGTTTGGTGGTTTATATTTTTGTTGCTTACAAACTAAGTGTCTCAGTAAGTCCTGAAGATCTGGTAAATGATCAACTAATAATGCAGAAAATTGCTATTTGGGGCCCAATAATACTGATTGGGCTTGGAGCAGCCGCTCTCTCTTCTGCTCTTGGCTCAATACTGGTAGCCCCCAGAACGTTGCAGGCAATTGGAGTTGACAAGATCTTCCCTAACGAGAAAATGAATAAACTGTTGGGCTTCGGGAAGGTTGGATCGAATGAGCCTGTTTATTCTTCTGCGATAACTGTAATAATCGCCTTCTTCTTTATTGCTATTGGTGACATCAACTTCGTAGCAGAAATTATATCCATGTTCTTCATGGTAACATATGGAGCAATTTGCCTTATCTCTGTTCTTGAACATTTTGCAGCCGATCCATCCTACCGACCCACATTCAGGTCGAGGTGGTATATTTCCATGATAGGTGCGGTTATGTCCTTCTGGGTAATGTTCAAAATGAATACTGCCTATGCCTTTCTCTCTCTTATCATTATGGCTGTGATTTATGCAATTATTTCTTCTCAGAAAAAAGAACAACTAGGTTTGGGCAATCTCTTCAGAGGCGTAGTTTTCCAGGCCAGCAGGCAGCTACAGGTGTTTATGCAGCGTGCCGACAAGGAGACTGATGAAAACAGCTGGAGGCCATTTATCATATGCATATCCAAAGACAGCTTTAAGCGTAGATCAGCTTTTGACATGATACGGTGGATATCTTACAAGTATGGGTTTGGCACATACATCCATTTCATTCAGGAATATCTAAATGCAGACACTAACCAGGAATCTAAAGATGTATTAGACAGGCTTATTAACCTTTCCCACGGAGCAAAAAGCAGGGTATATCTGGATACGATAATCAGCCCCTCCTACACCTCAGCTATTGCTCAGACTATTCAGCTGCAAGGCATATCCGGCAAGGGAAATAACATGATATTGCTGGAATTCAGCCGCACCGACCCAGGTGATTTCGAACAGATACTTGAAAATTTCAAACTACTTAAAACAACAAATTTTGATGTTTGTGTTCTCAACACTTCTTACAAAGGCTTTGGTTACAAGAAGGATATTCATATCTGGATAACATCTGAGGATTATGAGAATGCCAACCTAATGATCCTGCTGGCTTATATCCTGCTTGGGCATCCTGAATGGCACAAGGGAATCATCAGGATACATGCTTTATATCCAAAGAAAAGTATTGAAGATCAACGTTCTAAATTATTAGATCTGATCCGGACAGGCAGGCTACCAATCTCTCCGGAGAACATTGACCTGATCCCACAGGAAGAAACACAAGATTACAAGGCAATAATCACAGAGAAATCGATTGATGCTGACCTAACTATAATTGGGTTCAGGGATAAGGATATTTCCAAGGGAATATCGCTCTTCACCGGTTTTGGTGATGTAGGAAATATATTGTTTATCAACTCCGATCGACAAAAAGAAATAAAGTAGGGACGGGGGCCTTGTGCCCGTCCGGTTTATGTAGGGACGGGACCTTGTGCCCGTCCATGAATTATGAATTATGAATTATGGATAAAATTGCATTATTCCCGGGGTCGTTTGATCCATTTACCAAGGGGCATGAGAATATTATCGACAGAGCGTTGCCTTTGTTTGACAGTATTATTATTGCTATTGGAAGAAACAGTAGTAAGGGCAGTTTTTTTAGTCTCGAGAAAAGGCTGGCCATGATTGAACATTTGTATAAAAATGAGCCAAAGGTAAAAGTTGATCATTTTGATGGATTGACTGTTAATTATTGCAAAGAAGCAGGGGCTAAATATATACTCAGGGGTTTAAGAACGGCATCTGATTTTGAATATGAAAGAGCAATAGCTCAGACTAATAGAAAGATGGATCCTGAAATTGAATCAGTTTTCCTACTCACCACTCCAGAATTAACTCCAATAAATTCAACTATCGTAAGAGAAATCATCCGGCATGGTGGAGATTATTCATTATTTTTGCCTGAGGGAATAAACCCTGATGATTTTTAAACAAACTACTTGATCCCTGATGATGGAAACTGATAAAATGATTGCCTCATTACTTTTAGAAATCAATGCAATCAAACTTTCTCCTGAAGCCCCATTTACCTGGGCTTCAGGCTGGAACTCCCCTATTTATTGTGATAATAGAAAAACCTTGTCCTATCCTCGTGTACGGGATGTTATTAAAAAGGAGTTCGCTTCACAGGTTAAAAAATTATATCCTGATGTTTATGGAATTGCAGGAGTAGCGACAGGGGCTATTGCCCACGGTTTACTTGTTGCAGAAGAATTGGATCTGCCTTTTATTTACGTGAGGCCGGATGCCAAGAAGCATGGTCTGGGAAATCAGATTGAGGGCTATTTTGAGCCCGGACAAAAATATGTAGTAATTGAAGATCTTATTTCTACTGGGGGAAGCTCTTTGGCAGCTGTCAGAAGCATGAAAGATGCCGGACTTGAAGTAATGGGAATGCTGGCTATATTCAGTTATGGTTTCCCTCTATCGCTTGAAAATTTTGAAAAGGCGGGGGTTAAGATCGATGTTCTCAGCAATTACACAAAATTACTGGAACTGGCGACTCAAGGCGGGTATATAAATAATAAGCAGCTTGCCAGTCTGGAGGAATGGCGCAAATCCCCATCCACCTGGAAAAGATAGTGAAATTTGTAGGAACGGTGCCTTGTGCCCGTCCGAATTTCGAACAGGTATAATGTTCATTTAAAAATCCGGATGTATATGGAAAACATTGAGAGTAAGCAGGGGAAAGTAAATACTTCAGCGGAGAAGGTTTTTAGTTTCTTAACAGATCTTAGAAACCTGGATTCTTTAATACCTCAGGATAAGGTTCAGAATTGGGAATCATCAGAAGATACCTGTTCTTTTTCCATAGCCCAGGTGGGTGATATACAATTGAGGATAAGTCAGAAAGAACCTAACACATTGATAAAGGTGGAGCCTGAAGGAAAGACTCCGATTGGATTTTCCTTCTATATCCAGTTAAAAGAAATCAGTGAGATAGATACCAGGATAAAACTGACTTTCAAGGCTGAGATGAACACAATGATGAAGATGATGATAAAGAGTCCTGTCCAGAAAGGTCTGGATCAGATTGTTGATACTCTTGGAAGGCTCCCAATAAGCAGCCTTAATCAATAAATTCCACCTCTTTAAAGCCAAACTTTTTTATCTCTCCTGTTTCCGTTTCCAGAATAAGCTGGCCATATTTATCCACCCCGTTTATTCTGGCACGAAACCATATATTGTTTGATTTGAACGGTGCAAATTCTTTATACCGATATAAACTTTGCAGATATTCCTGCTTCAGCCTGTCAAAATGGCCATTTTTCAATTGCTTCAATCGTTTGTCAAAACAGCCCAGCAGAAGATTTGTTATTTCATTAATATCAAAGTCATATGGGATTAAAAGTTTAAATGAAATCGGGTCATGAATTTCATCAGGAAAAATCTCCTGATTAACATTCAAGCCTAACCCGATTATTGAATGTTTAATCATGTCTCCCACAATTGAATGTTCAAT
Source organism: uncultured Porphyromonadaceae bacterium (assembly GCA_964467485.1). Taxonomy (GTDB): domain Bacteria; phylum Bacteroidota; class Bacteroidia; order Bacteroidales; family UBA12481; genus JAUVKA01. The sequence goes on from CAYXQX010000425.1 coordinate 4,046, forward strand.
GAGCAAGCCGGCAATTTTGTTTGAGTTGACCAGGATATCGTTTGGCCATTTAATTTTCACATTATCAAAAAAAAGATTGAGAA
>CAYXQX010000426.1:0-4112 GCA_964467485.1 uncultured Porphyromonadaceae bacterium
GAACAACCGAGTGAGTGATCTTGTGCCGCTTTAGCGCTTCCAGGCCAGCACCAGCGGTTTCTGCCAGGCAAATAGAGTACCCTTCTTCGGACAGAAGGCTTGTTAGCGAGTCTCGTGTATTCCGTTCAATTATTAATAGGTCTTTTTTTATGTTAAGTGACTAAATATTCCGGGACAGGCTGATCGATACGCCCCAGGGGAATCCTACAGTAATTGATACCGAGTCGGCTTTTATTTCTTTACCCAGCGCCTGGCAGCACATCAATCTCTATGGCCGTTATGAATTTACCAAATTATTCCAACCGATTGATATTGATGCGATTGTACAGGAATTGATGGCCGGACCGTGCAGGATCGACACCCCCAGCAGGATAGCCCTGAATTATACCTTTTTGGAGGGATATGCAAAAATACCCTTTACGGATTGTCTGAAATTCTATAAGCCAAGTAAAATTACTCGACATCTGGTGCAATCCACTTCAGGATCGTGGCGTATAAAGTTTCATAATTCAATGGCTTGGAGAGATAGTCATCCATACCAGCTTCTAAACAGCGTTTTTTATCTCCTTCCATGGCGTGGGCTGTCATAGCGATGATCGGAATATGGTTATCGCCAGTTTCTACTTCCCTGATCTTTTGGGTTGCTTCGAAACCATCCATCTCTGGCATTTGTATGTCCATGAGAACGATATTATAAGTATTGTTCTGAACCATCCGAACAGCTTCCAATCCATTCTCGGCCAAATCAACCAGATAGTCCTCTTTTTTAAGCAACGCTATTGCCAGTTTTTGATTCACCGGATTATCCTCAACAAGCAGGATCTTTCCGTACTGCCTTTTCAGCTCATGGAGAACGTGGCGGGTGATAAGCACTTTTTCTTCCTCGACTCCCGTATTGTTCTTCTGGTTTAAAACAATTCCAATAATCTCGATAAGCTGACGCTGTCGGACCGGTTTTGTGAGATACCCCCCACAACCCATTTCCTTTAAACGAGCTGCGTCCCCCTGTTTACCCATGGATGTCAGGATGATTACATCAACATTTTTTCCTACATCAGAGGATTTAATTACCTTTAATGTTTCCTCGCCATCCATTTCTGGCATTTGCATATCTAGCAATACAATTAAATATGGATCGTCTTCATCGCGTGCTTTTTGGAGATATGCAACCGCTTGTGTTCCAGATGGAATTACATCAATCCTGGCGTGATATTTTACTAGTGTTCTTTCCAAAACCAGTCTGTTTGTTGCATTATCATCTATGCCGAGAATCCGGATTCCCCTAAGGGGTAGAGGAATTGTCACTGGTCGTTTTGTCTCTCCTGTTTTTTTATCAAACTCTGCTGTAAACCAGAAAGTGCTTCCACTACCAGGCTCACTTTCAACACCTACTTCTCCCCCCATTAGGAAAGCGATTTGCTCTGATATGGCCAGACCCAACCCAGTGCCTCCAAATTTTCTGGTTGTAGATCCATCCGCTTGGCTGAATCGTTTAAAGATATTCTTTTGCGCCTCGAGGGAGATACCTATTCCGGTGTCAATAACCGAAAATTTTAATTTGATCCGTTCGGACTCTTTTTCAATTCGTTCCACCTTGATTACGATTTCCCCCTTCGATGTAAATTTGATGGCATTGCCTGTTAAATTCATCAGGATTTGCCTGAGTCTTCCGGGATCGCCATTTAATCCAGCCGGAATATCGAGGCCTATCAGATTCGTGAGCTCTAATCCTTTTTCATCAGCCTTATAGGCAAGTGTTTGAGCAACAGATTCAACAGTAACAATCAAGTCAAAATCTGTATTCTCTAAGGATAGATGCCCCGCTTCGATCTTTGAAAAATCAAGGATCTCATTGATAATCTCGAGTAATGCCTCAGCACTGTTCCTGGCAGTTTTTAGATAATCTTCTTGTTCTGTATTCAAATCCGTGTCGAGAACAAGCTCAACCATACCCATGATTCCATTCATGGGTGTTCTGATCTCATGACTCATATTTGCCAAAAACTCACTTTTTGCCAGGTCGGCTTTTTCAGCTTCTTTTTTTGCCTTCAATAGGTCAGTAATGTCGTGGTATATCCCGAAGCCACCAATAATCTCCCCGTCAACCACGAGAGGCACTCCGTAAATCTCAACGGCCAGTACTGCACCGTCTTTTCTTATTCGTTCTCCTATTTCCATAATTTTTTCACCAACAATGACCTTGGACGTGATATTTTTAGCATCCTTATACTCTTCATCGTTGGTTATAAATTGGTCCAATTCCTGATAAAGAAGTTCTTCTTCAGTAAATCCAAACAGATCTATAAATACGGGATTGACTGATTGAATAACGGAGGACTGATCTAGCACTACTATCGCTACTGGACTGTTCGCTAGCAGGGATTCAAAATAAAGAATCTGGTTTGAAAGTTCCTTTGCAGTATTTGATAGCTCTTTTGTCCTTGTCTGCACTTTTTGATCCAGATCATAATTCACATTTTGTAACCGGATCTGCTGTCTGCCAATAATGTGACCGGCTATTCCCAAGACAAAGGGCGCCGAACTAACAATCCAATGTATTGGTTCAATGGAAAATACTTCCCAGATGTTGTCATATGTAATGTGTAGACCATCAAACAGTAAAATATCGAGGTAGATACCTATCACTGGAAAGAGTAATCCAAACAAGACACTACCAATAAGATATCTCCAGTAGATTGATTTATCATTTACCTGATAGATTGACATAGAGAACTCCAATGATTATTTAATAATTCTAAATTTCTCTTTGCTGATGGTTAATGTTATCCAAATCAATCCTGAGTTCAATTGCTTCCTTATTAAGGGAATGGACTTCTGGGACATCGTCAGGAAGTGGAGTCGGAGTAGAAAGTGGTAGTTCAGACAGGTCGTATTCAGATGTGAAATTAGGATCATTTTCCGCATCAGCTGCGATCAGTTCTGTCGGCAGAGGTGGTTCATCTTCTTCTGTGGCAGGGCCAATCGGCTCGGGAGGCATTCCAAATATTAAAAGGATCACTACACCATATTCAATTACCCCCTGACCAAGGCTGAGTTTTGTGTTCTGTTTTACCCTTTTTTTATTATCTATATGAACCTTTAAGTTAGGGACCTTCATAACAGAGATTGAGTTCACAAATAACGCTAATTTCAAATGTGCTCCATTATTCATATCTTAATTCCGGATTATATACGACCCCAAAGTAATATTCATTTCAGTTATGTTAGGCATGGGCGGCAGCAATTATTCCTGATGAAATCACCTAACAAAATAGAGGAATTGACCAGAATCCTGATCGCGCTTGTGATGGAATGCTGTACGGTGACTAACTTTGTTCCAGCCTTATCACGGCAAGGCTATAAAGCAAAATGAGATATCAGATTTAGATTAGAACTATGTTGATGTCACTGATTAAATTTGGGGTGCGATATTTTGATTTAACAGCGACGGGATATGAGAGTATGAGATCCCAGACGTATGATTTGGAACTGAGATTATCGGGGTGCGAAAGTTTGAAATATCTTACATGCTATGACTTAAGAAATACTGGGCTCTCCTACTTTATTTTGCGCTTTTTATACCGATCAACAACACGGATCCAGGAATCAGTTGGTTCTGCCGGTTTATTCTGCCGATGTTCCTGTTTGCTAACTGCCATAGCCAAATCTTCAAATATTGCACCCATAGGTTCATCGGGATGTGAAAAAACCGGTGGCTTACCAAAGTTTATCCCTTCAATCAATACTTCAGTTGCATAAGGAAAAGTGATATAGATGCCACGTTTAATATATTTTTCGATATCATCGTTTGTAATTCCAAGCTTCGGAAAAGTCCAGTTCAGGATAATATTAACAATATCCAGGCTGTAGCCCAGAGTAGAAAATGTATCCAGGGCAATCGCTGCAGCCCGTAGTGATGCAATTTCTGGCTGGATGACAAGGATAATCTGGTCTGCAATATCTAAACCAGCAAGGGTTGTTCCAGTGAAGTTATGTGGTAAGTCAATGATAAGATATTCGTTAAGTTGTTGAAGGATGCTTAGAACCCTAGACACTAACTCGGGAGTGACCGATACGCCAACTTCGGGTCGTTTAGGCGAGTCCAGAGTTTT
>CAYXQX010000427.1:0-4071 GCA_964467485.1 uncultured Porphyromonadaceae bacterium
CGTCAGCAGGAGGGCAATTTTATTGGTTTGTAATCATTTAAAATTTTTGTTTGATAAGGCAGACTTTATGAGTTTGGATGGGAGTTTTTTAGAAATCCCCATATATAATAGGGTATAACTCATTTACCGCATCGTCCAACAAGTAGGATTCTACGGTCAATATACCGGTTGAGTTTTTTTTGGCATTTTTTAGCCGGAGATCCTAAACATTAATTCAGTCAAAACTAAAAAGAGGTAATAAATGGAGCCTTTCTATCAGGGAGCTTTGGATTCCTTGTGTGGTGTATACAGTATCGTTAATGCTGTTAGGAAAGTAACGAAAAATATCGATTCTCAAGATAAATTTGCTGAAATCATCACTTACTTGGATAGCAAAAAAGATCTGTGTAATATCATAATTCATGAAGGTGTCAGCAGGCAGATTCTATCTGGAATATTTAATGAAGTCATTGGAGACAAAGTAAAAGTACATTCACCATTTTGGAAAAAACCTGATACTGATTTAGAAACCTTTTGGAATGAGATGATCAATTTTTTAGATAATGAAGACAAGCATGCTATCCTTATCTGTTTAGGTGGTCGAATATGGGACCATTGGTCTGTCGTTGATTCTATCACCAATAATCAAATTCGTTTTTTTGATTCAGATTCGTTGAAAAGATTGAATAGGAATCGTTGCACAACACAAAAAGAGACTAAAGCGAGACCACATATTCTTCTTCCAACGCATACATATTTTATTTCGGGCAAAAAAAAATAACATAATGCTAATTCAGCGGACGCAAAAAGCCACGCCGCTGATTAGCGGCGTCGGCTGCTAAACAATCTCTTACGGTGAAATAAAAAAAGTAAATATTCTACAGGATACTGATGTCTGAAAGTTTTAAAAAAACAGTCTATAGATTAATGAAAAAATGGGGAAACACTTATAGGAAAGAATTGCGTGATAAAGACTATCCATACTTTTATGGTTCTTACATTCCCCCATATCTGGAGTTTTTGGATGAGGAGGAAAGACGGGAGGCAATTGAAAAAGCTGAAAGATTGTTAGATCAACAGGTTGAGTTTATTCAACGGTTTGTAATATACATGATGCTTTCTGGTGAAACAAAGGAAACTTTGAGGCGTATTAAGCAATTCTTATCATATCAACACCTTTCGGCTAAGTATTTCCGTGAATACAATAAACCAGAATTTCACATGACCTTTTGGGGAGGCAAATCAGGGATACCAATAGTTGTTAATGTTAAGAGTCTTCAAGAATTTGATTTTGCAGATTCATGGTTGGAAGAAGTATATGATATTATTTGCATCTCTAATAACAAATGGAAAAGTTGGACAAAAATGAGAATTGAAAAAATTATAGAACATATAAAAAATGATTTTGAGTATGATGGATATAAAGTTGAAATTGTACTTGAATCAGGTTATGCTGGTCAGCTAGCAAACCAAGAAATAAGTATTCAATGTATATTCAAGGATTAACAAGTGGCTATAAGAAAATATGGCACATGATGTAATATTCAATGTCCCAGGTCGTAGTTTCGGGAGATCAGATATAGAATTCCAAGTCAAAAAAGACGCTACAAGAGAAAAGTGTTTTTAGGAGGAATAATTTTTTTAGTGCAAAATACATTGTAATTCCAAGTATTTATTTTTCATATTCCGAGCTCTGAGGATGTAAGACCAGTGATATCAAGACGAAGCTTTATAAAAAATATTAGTCTCTGTAGCCTACTCATAGCAACGGGTAATACCAAAGATGGTTTAGCTTATATATCTCCAGAATATTATACAAATAATGAGTGGCCGGAGCACTACAACCCTGTTCATATCTGTGTTGTCAACGTCGGAGAAATCGGTTTACAAGTTGGAAGAAACTTACCTAAAGGTGTATGCCCTTTCCCATATTCCCACGGCTCCAATAATGTGATCCAGTTCAACCCTATGGTAATGGGTTTCTCTGCGTTACTCGATCAGATGCACGTGGTTTTCCTCGTGGGGTCATTCCATGATAAGGATTTTTGGATTGCAAGAGAATTAGTATTAGAGTCAGGGGCAGAATTAGTTATCACTATAACTCCTAACGAATTTAACTCAATATTTGAAGCTCCTGCCATTCCAGGGTTAAAAGAAAGCATCATCAGTCTACCCAAAAATGGTTTTATCTTATCCGCTGCCAATACGATTAATGATGTTTCCAGTCTCCTGCTATTCCCGATAATTATTGGTATTGATTTAGCTGATATCAGAGATGTCTTTAAGAATAGCTATGGAAGTGCTTTCTCTATTGAAAGTTCTTTAAAAAATAGTGTTGAAGCATCCAAAAGACTTGTCCAAATGAATACAGCGAGTATTAACTGGGCCAATCGCTTACACGCCATACTATCTTACACAACACTTGATTGCACACTTGAAGAGATTATGAGTATTGGCGACTCAATTCATCTCGCTTGCAATAATGATGCTGAACTCATATGGGGATGTTCTGATAACAAGCACCTCACTACCCGTTTTCGCTTAACTGTTTTACCTGTTATGGGTCAGTAATTTTGATTCATTATTGGGTCGGGCCACGGTAAGTTATTGAAATATAGGCCGATCACATTTTAAATAGGCCTATTTTTACTCTTAACCAGTTGTTTTTGGGTATGAAATTAGCCGTTTAAGAAGAATTCCGTTCTAGAGCTTTTTCTTAACCAGTCCATTTTGATATCAAAAACCACTATTTAAGACCAAATATTAGCCATAATTTGCTGTGGTCCGACCCCATAGGAGCATACCATAGGAGCCATAGGCCCCATAGAAGCCATAGTCCCAATTCCCAATTGCAATTCGGGGGACACCGTACTTATTTCAACAAAAAAATGCACCGGGTAAAACCGGTGATCTTCATGTTAAGGCGGCTGCGCCGCCTTAACGCGGTGCTGACTTCGTCCAGCCCCTTGTCCAGGACGTCGCCCATCGTCCTTTATTCGAGTAGGCTGTTTTGGCGGGTGATTACCGAGATACTCCTCGTTTGACGAGTTTCCTGAAAAGATACCGACGCCTTTTCTGCTGGTCAATAAAACGCGCTCTCAGTCTTCTTCTTATATGGGCTTCAATATTACGGAATTGGAAGGGGTACTGGGTCATAAGATAATACCCTGACCAACCCATATACCAACTATTGATCCGATCCATTGCAAGCTAATAGATTGATAATATAAGACAAATCTTCGAAAATGGTAAATACTCGGCTTGGTACTGTAAATGTTTGGCCAGTGCCCCATATTCGCGTATTTGGGACTGCGTAGCATACTATTGCTATGTGAACAGGCCCAAGTATGATCTTACCCGGTGAAGAGCCTTCTGATTTGGGCCGTTATAACTACGACAGCCAAGCCCTAATTAAATGCTTGTTCATATATATATGAACAATTTGAGTAATGAGTGCATATATATATGTATTGACTAAATGCTATCGATCATATATATGTATATGAATTATTAAGCAGCGTACATATAAATATGGTCATTATGCAAAAAAAACAAAAGAAATTAATTCGAGAACAATTAGATGAAACCCTAAGTCATTTTTCAAGCATGATCTTGGTAAACAGACCGATGAAGGGTTGGATTCGAGCCATACGGGATGCTTTGGGAATGAGTATGCAACAGTTTGCAGACCGCTTAGTCGTCAGCAAATCTAGAATTCCCCGGATAGAACAGGATGAGCTTACAGGAAGCCTTACTTTGAAAACCATGAATCGAGTTGCAGATGAGCTGGATTGTGTATTTTTTTATGGATTTGTACCTCGGACCAGCTTAGACGATACTGTCAAAAAACAAGCTCGGATTATCGCACAAAAAAGAATGAGCCGGCTTACGCACACCATGAATTTGGAAGCACAAGGACTCTCATCTAAAAACACTAAAAAGGCATTTGATAATATGGTGGAAGAAATACTCGAAACTCCTTCTAAGTTGTGGGAGAAGATTGAATAATGATTGAGTGTTCTGACGGGGCAACTCCTCTTGACTATGATGAACTCAAAGGGCTTTTACCGACACATATTACAAGCCGTGGTG
>CAYXQX010000428.1:0-4055 GCA_964467485.1 uncultured Porphyromonadaceae bacterium
AAAAGGTATAGGAAGAAAAAGATCACCAGCCCGTGCAGTGAAGCTGGCAAATGGCGGCTTAACCGACCCTTTCCCTGTAACCAGGTCGATAAAACACTCGTCTATAACCGGCTTTTTCTTGCCATCCAGGTAGACTCTGATATTGGGCCCTTTATTATTGCCCAGTGAATAATAAAAAAAAGGAGTCCACAAACGGGTAAGGCAGCCGGGCCCCGCATGCTCCATGATAACGAATTCTTTTTCTCCATTGATAATTTCCTCCCTGACATACCCTATACCGTCGGAATCGGCGAACCAACCGGGTTGATCAGGAGATATTGATTTTCGGTTGTAACTACTTGCCTGAAGTGATCTGTATTTAACATCAGGATATTGAGCCATTACATTCCTATCTGTCATTTCACTAAGCAGAGATTCCAGCGAAACCTGCTGAGCAAAGGAAAAACTTGCAAGCAGACAAAAAATGAACGATAATACGATTTTCCGATTTACCATGGTGCGTTAGGATTAGGTATTAAGCAGCAATTTAGCAAATCCCCTAATACACAGCTCCACTTGCGAAGCAAAATCACGCGAAGCGAAGCGAAGTAAAATCACGCGAAGCGAAGCAAAATCACGCGAAGCGAAGCGAAACAAAATCACGCGAAGCGGAGCTGAGCAGAATTAACGAACGAGGCTTCAGCCGAGTTCAGAATCACGCGAGCGTCAGCGAGCCCTACCTATGCCCCTTAATCACAATCCCTTCTCCTCCACCAAACTTATTCAGTCTGTATTTGAAAGAAAGCATTACATAACGTCCGATAATATTTGAACGGGTTTCTCGAAGATAATTCAATTCGGATATCCTGGTGATGCCTTTATTTTTGTCTAAAAGATCAGCTCCCTGAAGACTGAATGAAGCTCTGTTATTCTTCATGAAGAAATAGCTTACCTCAGCAGCAACCAAAGGCACACTGATAGATTCTCCAAAACTCCTATCATTGTAATTGGTTACATCGGCAGAAACCTCAAAATTCCATTTGTCGCTGGGATTAAACTGGATCTCAGTGAAGTAAGAATAATCGGTATAACGATTATTCAATGATTCCTGTAGCGAGTATTTTGCATCCGTGAGACTGATAGCACCTCCAGCAACTATATCCCATTTCTTCTTAGTCCTGTTATCAACACTTAGGGAGAAACGGTGACTCATGTTTGTATTGACATTCTCAATGTCATTTACAAGGTTAATTCCCTTATTCCAACTTTCCCTTATTCCTGCCTTGAAATTAATTCCAAGGGGCCTTATAGGAGTTGAAAAATCTATATTGCCACTGATCCTGTAATCATCATCAACATTAACAAGATTAAGGATTTGACTCAGATCATCATTTATTGTTCTTGCCCAGTTGATTTTGTCCTTGGTATAAGTGGCACTCATACTAGTAAATAAGGAGGTAAACGAAAACTGATCAAAAATTATCCAATGCAAAAACAAATTCTGCTGAAATTCAGGTTTCAGATTCCTGTTCCCGTAAGAAACAGATAATGAATTTGTTGTGTTCGCAATTGGTAATAACTGATTTACAGTAGGCTGATTCAAGCTTGTTTGAAAATTAAGATTAATTCTATGACCTGATTTGTATTCATAATCAAGACCAAACCCGGGCAAGAATGCAAATTTAGATTGCTCAACTCCATCGTCCTCCCAAAGAAAGTTTGTGGTTTTGTATAATTCCGACTTCAGATATAAATTCATCTGTACCTGTTTTGTGCTTCTTTTCAAAGTCAAGCCAGGCCTAATTCTGTCATATTTCCTGCTGAAAGTAGGACTTAGCAGAGAATCAATAGATGCATCACTTACATTCTGGTTTCCCTGTGTTCTAACGAGTGTTTCATCCGACGAGCTAAAACTTACTTCCGGAATAGCAAAAAACCTTTTTCCCAGTCGCTGGGTTACTGAGGTATTGACAGAATAGCTGATATTATCAATTGTATTATCCTGATACAAACTCTCAAGACTTTCAAGATCAGTTGTTGCAAAAAAGGTTGTATTCTGCCACTGCTGATTTGAAAGGCTTTTACTGATGCTTGCATTTGCTCCCAGTTTCACGACAGTTTTATTGCCCGCGAACTTTTTAAGCCATGAAGCTTTGGCCGATCCATTGATCCGATCTGATCCCTGGTTGGAAACTCTATCCAACCAGTTTACCAGAAGATCATTTTGGTAGCTGTCAGTATAACTTTTGCCCCAGGAATTGGAAAAATTAAATGAAGCTCCTCCATCCAAAAATATATTCTGTGTTGAATCTATCCTGTAACGGATACCAAAATTCAGGCTATGAGCCGTATCTCTTTTGGTATTTTCTACATCCTGCTGCTGTACATAACTAGCATCAGAAGTATAATTTTGAGTATTGGTGTTCTGAATTAAACTTTTCTTTGTTCCATTAGCCAGATATGAAATAAAGAACCTCCTGTCTTTAGCGGGAGAGAATGAGAAATTCAGGCCTCCTGCTCCTGATGTTGTTAATCCATCGACTTGCTGTCCAAAATTAATTGGCAAACCACTATCACTGCCAATCCTTATTTCAGTTGATCCTCCACTCATCATCGACATCATACCACCGTTAAAATCCATATAGTCCTGAAAGGAGAAACCAAACTGATTGATATTGTTCTGCATAGCCAGTCCTGCCATCTGCATTTTATCAGTAAAGTGATACAGCTTCACATTTCCCTGATAATGGTTATCCGTTCCATAACCAGCCTGAACGTGACCAAAAACCCCATCCTTTTTATCCTCATCGAGAACCAGATTCAAAGCTTTTTCCCTCGATCCATCATCTATCCCTGTGAATTCAGATTCATCCGATTTCTTATCATATACCTGAACCTTGTCAATAGCATCAGCAGGAAGGTTTTTTGTTGCCACCTTGGGATCATTACCAAAAAATTCCTTGCCGTCGACATAAACTTTACTCACATTTTCTCCCATAGCCTTAATATTCCCTGCTCTGTCCACTTCAACTCCGGGAAGCTTTTTCAAAAGATCTTCCACCACAGCATCAGGTTTTGTTTTAAAGGCCTTCGCATTAAATTCAATCGTATCCTTTTTGATTTGCATAGGAACATGCTCGCCAATCACCTCAACATCATCAACATTTAACGCCTTGGGTTTCATTGCCATAATGCCCCAGTACTCCCCCTTTTCATATGGAAAACTTACCTCCCTCCATTCCGTTTCGTAGCCCAGAAAGGCAAACTGCATCAGATATTCTCCCGATTTAACATTTCTCACTTCCCAATGGCCTTCACTATTGGAAATAGCAAAATACATCATTGTTGAGTCGGAAGGACTAAGCAATACAACTGTTGCTGTCGGCAGGGTCTGTCCCTGTTCATCAACTATATCGCCTGTCAGTTTACTTAATTGTCCAAATACTGAAAACGCAAGGAAGCTGAGTACTATTGTTAAAGTAATTCGCATTGAAATATTCTCTTCTATTTTTCTATATGCATTATAAAAGTGCCCGTAACCTCACCTTGCTTTCCACCCATCTCTTCCATTTTCTTAGCAACGATTTCATCATATTTTTCACTTGTAACTTTCTTGCCTTTTTTGGGTTTGACAAGAAGCTTTTTATCAATTGCACCAAACTCTATTGACTTGGCAGTAAGAACCCTATCCCCATCACCAGACTCAACCTGAAGAACCAGGCCGGGTAAGCCAATATAATTTGAAGGACCTGTTGCTACCGGGATAGAAGGTGTAAACCAGGCAATGGTTTTTTCGCCTTCTTCATTCTCCTTAACTGCCTGCATACATGGATAATCAAGAACAACCTTCTGCTCGCCTGTAACCTTCCACTCGCCTTGCTTAACATCTCCTGTAATCAAAAACACACGGCTCATAAATTCCTTCTTTTCCACTGTTTTTAATCCTTCAATATCATAGAAAAGTTTGTTATCCGGCTCCATCATATCCATCTTGATCATCGCACCGCCACCTGCCATGGCACTTTGCTCAGTACTCTCATCTTCTTTGACATTTTGATAAAGGGAAACTTTCTCAT
>CAYXQX010000429.1:0-4051 GCA_964467485.1 uncultured Porphyromonadaceae bacterium
CAGTTTGTCCATGATACTTCCTAATAATTACTTCATTAAACCAGGTGTTATTTAAATATGATATTATAGAAGAATAATTCAATTTTTTGGCTTTATATGCTTCAATAAAAAACTGGTGCATAGTTAGAGTACCAATCTGAAAATCAAACCTATAGGTGTTCCAAAAATTGTATTCCCTTTTTTCTTCTTCTGAATAGAACACGTCAACTGTATTTCCAAACTTGTCCAATATTGAAGTGGGTAAGATTGACAGTAAAACTGACTGTTTGCTTAACTCAATAGAGCGATCTTTAATGTTCTGAATTGTATCATACCATGGGGTAATTATGAAATGGTCTATAATTCCTTTTTCATCATTTTCAGAAACAGCTTTTGTAATGCGATTATTCATGGCATCCAGCTGTTCTTTTGGCAATTCATGTCTGATTTCTGACAAAGGGAACTTACCCCTTAATTCACCATAATATTTTTCTAATCTACTTATATTCTCAGAAAGCTTAAGTTGTCGGTATAAACGAAGAGCCTTTTCAGCAAAGCTCACACATGCAAGATTTGCTTTGCTTTCAGCATCAGTTGCGAGTTTTTCATACAATTTTGCTTTATAAACTAGTATCTCAGTAACAGGTTGATTTCTTTTTTGTTCAATTGCAATATTCCGATCGAGGACGTACATTGCTCCCCAAATATTTGTTTTTTCAAGTTCTTTAGCTCCTTCAAGGTTTTTATTGAGAACTTCCTGAAAGTCAATTATTATTTTTGATAAACTATAATAATCAGATAACAAACCTGAGAAGTCTAACAAAATGAGCAAAGTGCCATCTTTTGTTGTATCCCAACCTTGATGTGTTCTAAATATGAATTTTACAAGATCAGACTGCTCTGGTTTAAGATGTGCCTTTACAGTAATAATAAATGCCATTTTTAGCGAGCGAAAAGAATCTGACAGAAAGTGGTTGTTTTCACCCTTCTGGTTGGCCTTTGCGAGATACGCTTTGCTTAGTTGAATAAGTTCATTGCATAACTTTCTTTTGAAATCGTTTCTCTTTGAATAAGCTGTTTTAGCACCAAAGTACACCATCAAACCATATTCTGTTTTTGCATAAAGATTTTTACACTCATTGTAACGCTTTTCGAAGTATTCAAAATCCTTTTGATTGTATTTTGCTACATCAGGCCAATAATTGGGAGATTGGCTTCCATCTTCCAGAGTTTTAGTGCCACTCATTTGCCAACTTAACCCATCAATAGTACCATTGTCAATGTCGTCTTTGTTATCAAAAGACTTTTGTACAGAAAAAACCTGTCTGTCAAGATTGGCAATTGTGGCATCATCCTTTTTGTCGTTATCAATAAGTTGCGTGTAAACCTCCTGAAATTCCTTATTGATTGTATCTATATCCATACAGTCAAAAGAACTTTCATCTAATTTTTTTAAGTAGTCTTTCAGGGTATTCATTTTTCGTCAATGCTTTACTTCTAATATAGCAAATCTAATCTATTATTGTCTTTTCTTTCCACACATAGCAGAAACATACAATTACAACGATCTTCCATGGGCTTAGTATTGGGGTTACAATTATATAGATGCAGAAATGATGGAGAATGGAAAAATAATATGAATAAAGATGAGATAATCATATACCAGGCTAATAATGTATCTACAATATAATGCAGGTAATCAGATAGAAATTCCCGACCCCTTGCCTGTGCGAGAAGCATAGTTAAATGATAACACTATTTCAAATAAATCTACATGACTGATAAAGTTAAATATGCTAAACCAATTCGATGGGGTATTATTGGTTGCGGAAAAGTTACGGAAGTAAAGAGTGGTCCAGCTTACTGAAGATCGAGTTGAGATATTCGGAAGTAAAGGTAAAGTGCAATTTTCTGTTTTTGCCGAAAATCCCTTGATATTAGATAGCAATGGTAATCAACAGGAAGTTTTCATTGAAAATCCAAAGAACATACAGCTTTATCATGTTGAGAATATGAAGAGACAACTTCTAGATAGAAATTATGATCATCCTTCAACGGGTCGTACAGCAGCTCACACCAGTTGGCTTATGGATAAAATACTTGGCAAAATAAACATAGGGCTTAAGCCCAACATTACTCCACAAAAATCTTCCTAACCTCCTTTATATCACCAATGCTGATCTCTACAAAATAAACCCCCTTAGGCAAATCACCAACAGGAATCGAAATCAACCCCGCATCCCGCAACACGTAACCCGAAACCGTTTTACCATTTAAATCCCGCAACGCGTAACCCGTAACCCGCAACCCTTCCGGAACATCAATAAACAATGTTTCACTAACCGGGTTAGGATAAACCTTTATCTCCTGATTTAAACTGATATTATCTAAGGACGTAGTTATGCTAGTCTCAGTGGAGATAATATTCCTCTCCACATCAAACAGCACCTCCTCCACAGCAAAACCCGGCATACAGGTGAACGTCTGGGGATTTTGGGTGTTGTTAAAGACGAATGTTGTATCTGCATCAGTCCCAATCAACTTTATGGGCAGATGCATCTCGAAGAAGTCTACCGATTGATGAGAAGTTGTCTGTGACACATCTATTGTTAATAATCCTGATTCATCCTGGTCGTAATGAAATGTATAGATGGGATATCCTTCCCCATAGATCCAGTCGTTAAAGAATTCTTGCAGACTAATACCCGCAGCCATTTCCAAATGATGCTGTAAATCGGCGGTATGGGCATAATTGTTGGCTAAGGCCGCGAGGTAGCTTTGTATGCCGCCGAAGAAGGCCTCATCACCTATCTCCCATCTCAGACTGTGAAGAACCATGCCTCCCTTGCTGTACGACAAGCGGGCAGAGAAGATGCGGTCGTTGTCTGTTGTATCCGCACAAAAGACTGCTCCATCCGGCTCTTTCACTACTCTTTTGGTGGAGAGATCTTTAAACTGAAACCAATATCTGCCATTGAACATCCTCTCATAGGTAAGACCTGTGAGGTAAGTAGCAAAACCCTCATTTAGCCATATGTCCTGCCACGAGGCACAGGTAACATAATCGCCGAACCACTGGTGGGCCAGTTCGTGAGCCATTAAATCATGACCGAAGCTGCCCATGAAGCTCATGGTCTGATGCTCCATGCCTCCTCCCTGGTTCCATTGGGCATGACCATATTTCTCATCGGCAAAAGGATAAACACCAAAATACTCATTATAGATATTGAACACCTCAATTATCCCCGGTGTTTGTGTCCTGATGCTCTCCATCTCCTCGGGGTACACATAATTCAGTATCTCTATCGAATCACCGCTTTCCAGAGGCACATAATCGGAGTAATCATCATAATTTGTAACAGCAATAGCCACCAGGTAGGCGGGAATAGGGTGCTTGTGCATCCACTGCATCACCGTCTTATCTTCGCATTCCAGACAATCGGTCATCAAACCGATAGAAGCCGTCCTGTACTCCGGAGGCGTTGTAACCACCAGGTGCACCGAATCGATCTTGTCATTAAGGTTATGCTTGCATGGCCACCAATGGGGCGACCCGTAAGGCTCCGAGAGAGTATACAGAACAGGCACGCTATCGGGCCCATGCACATCGGTAAAGAAAGAGCCGAATCCCGTAGTATCATTATATGGAACACCCTCATAATCAACCATGATAGAGTCCATCGCCCCATAAGCAAAAGCCTCAGGCAGAGTGATCGACAGCACATTATTCTCATGCGTCCCCTCAATCAACTCACCATGATAACGTATAGCATTAAGGTGAAGACTATCATGCATATCAAAAGTTATAGTATGAGGTGGCTCACTCAGGTGACGGAAGTAAGAAGTCACCGATCCCGTGATATACCTCTCCGCCGGATCCACCTTAAACAGCAGGCGATGAAAAGTAAGATCATAAGTATTACCCACCTCCGAAGTCATAGCCTTTTTGCGCGCTTCCAAGTGCCTGGACTTTGCTGTAGCGTCAGCGTCAATCCAGTCGAGGTTGAACGATTGCGCGGAAAGGGTGAGAGTAAGAAGGAGTAAGGGTATGGAGGCAAGTACTTTTCTTTTC
>CAYXQX010000430.1:0-4048 GCA_964467485.1 uncultured Porphyromonadaceae bacterium
TGATTCCATTTTATATTTCCTTCACCAACAGCTAGATGCTCTACACGATGTCCTCGATTATCAGAAATGTGGATATATTCGATATGATCTTTTAACCTCAAAAGGGAAAGAAAGAGATTATTTTTCATAAAAAATTGGTTAGCAGTATCAAGATTAAATTTCAAATTATCTCTTTTAACCGCTTCTGCAAAATTAATGTAAGCATCTGTTGAATTTACCAAAGCTCCATAGCAGGGATGAAGATGATAGTTTAATTTATGTTTCGCCGCAATATCACAGACTTCCCTGAAAGTCTCGACCAACTCCTCCTGGTATTTATCCCATACTAAATCTTTTGGAAGGCTTGCTGTTGCCAGCACTTCCTCATCGTAATGACGCGCTACGGGTATCCCTTCAGAAAATTGCCAGGGAGGGATTGGTGAATTATCCAGCACAACTTTTGACCTGAGATTTACAGCTGCTTCACAACCCTTTTCAAACAAACGGAGGTTGGTCTCCCGTTCTTTTGAGTCGGCCGAACTCAGGCCGGGTAACACGATACAAAATACAGGAATCTCAAGCTCAAGCTCGTCTGCTTTTAACCTTACTTGCTTGCTTAAAGAATGAATCTCCTCAAGGTGCTCTTTTCGAATTCCTTCAAGTTCAATACTTTTAAAACCCAGGTTCTTCAGCTCATCGAGGTGTGAAAGTGTGTTTGCTGCGGAAGGGGGATATCCATATTTTGTAATAATATACAGGTAACATGCTACTATATCACTGTGAAAAGTTTCCATTTTTAGATTAATTAAATTGACTGCTTATTCCGATTATTCCTGCTACTGCCATTGCAGTGGTAAAAAGAAGGATTATACCCATCGTGCTGTTTGTATAAATTCCTGCTTTATTATTACCCATAACTGATTGTTTATTATATATAATCAACATCAATGCAAGTACAAGAGGAGTAACAACTGCTGCCATCGCCTGGGAAATTATCATAACAAGCACAGGGCGTCCTCCGAAAATGGGAACCACAAGTCCGAGTAAAACACCAAAAAGGACCAGTAAGCGACTGGATCTGGATTTCATATTTCTTGGTTTATTATTGAAATCGGCAAATAACCAGGGCGCCAGAAGAATAATAGGAAACAATGATGACAAGCCTGCAGCTACGATCCCTCCAACAAAAATAGAAATGGCAAACCTTCCTGCCAGTGGCTCCATCAGTTTTACCATATCGATGGCATTATCTACCTTTAGTCCGAGAGGATGTAAAGTTCCTGCCGCTGCAGCCATAATCGCCATACTTAAAATAAACATCACTGAAACTGAGATAATTGCATCTCTTCTTTCATTTTTAAGGTCGCCCTTTCCCCATCCTTTTTCTTGCACTAAAATAGACCTTGCCACATAAAGTATGGCCCCCATTGTTGTACCTACCATACCTGCCATAATTAGCATAGTATCTGAATCTTTAGGAATACTTGGAACCAGCCCTTTTATTACATCGCTCGCATCGGGTATTACCATAAACATTGTAAGTATGAAGCTCAGTCCCATTATTCCGACAAAAATTGCGAGTATCTTCTCGAAAAACTTATGTTGTCCGTTCCAAAAGAGATAGTAAAGCAATGCTCCAAAAATCAATGCTGTTATTACAGGGCTGAACCCGTTTCCAGAGGCCGTTAGCGGGCGAGACCATTCCTGAACTACCTGAGTTACAACCCCCATTACTCCCATACAACTTACCCATTCACTTCCAAGCAGTGAAATCAATACAAAAACTGTAATTCCCACGCCGAAATATTTTCTAAAACTGGTGAGAATAGTGAGTCCGGTTATAGAAGTATACCTTCCAAAAAGCATTATCAGGAAATAGGTAAAAATACATGAGAGCAGCAGAGGCCAGATAAGCGCCATTCCGTATGCTGCCCCGGACGATGCCATGGTGGTAATACTTCCGGTTCCGATATTATATCCTATCAGGAAAAGTCCGGGTGCAATAGAGGCAAAAAAGAGTGCGAGTTTTTTCATTTAAATACCTATTAATTAGTAGAATTAATTTTCTCCTGTTAAATCACCCACAGAAACAATATAAACCTGAGGAGCACCTGTTTTGTCTGAGGTATAGCTAATATAGTTCCCTCAGGGACTAAACAAAGGATGCACATGAGCTTGAACCGAATGACCACCATCTGCGGAGGAATTAGGCCAGCAGAGTCGCTGTGCATATCCTGTGGTCAGATTCAGTAAAAGCTTGTAATTCAAAATAACTTGCCACACTTCCTGCTGTATCGGTAGTAATTTGCCATACTTTTCTTCCCGTCTCTTCGGGAATTTCTTTAAGTCATTCAACAGTTTTATCATTTTCACCATCTATGTCCTTTTCGATATTAGAAAAGTCCAATCCATTTATTTTAACATTATCAAGAAGAAGATGATTAACATGAAAATACTCAAGAGGAGTTGCAGCTTCTTTAATAGTAATATTTCGAATTGTTATTGAATCCAGTGGTCTTTCCTTGTATCCCTGTAAGTAAATCCCATGATCAGAGGCATAATTTGCAGTCACTTTCTCGACAAATATATTTTTAAAGAGTGGTGGGCAGCATGAGCCCTGATTTTTATAATTTGAGTCAATAATAATCGTCGATCTTGTTGAATCAAATTCCAGATTCCGTGCATATATATCATGAACTTCCCCGCCCCTGTCACGATTTCCTTTCAGATAAAATCCGTAAATCACATTACCGGCATAGCTGCAATCTTCAACAAAAACATTATTAACACCCCCAGACATTTCACTTCCAATAGCAAGGGCATTATGTCCTTTAAATTTACAATTCCGTACTACAATGTTTTTAGATGGAATGTTAAGAGTTCTTGCTTCCAGATCCCTCCCGGCTTTGATGGCAATATTATCATCTTTATTATCAAAGATGATATTTTCGATAAGGATATTTTCACTCGACTCGGGATCTATTCCATCATTATTAAAATTATAGGCATCGTAGATGAGGTTTCGTATCGTGATATTTTTTGAAAAGACTAAATGCAGACACCAAAAGGGTGAGTCAGATATTTTTACACCTTCAACCAGAATTTTCTCACACTCGTAAAATTGAATCAGATGAGGACGCAGGAAATGTCCCGTTCCAAAAACCCTTTCCTCCAGCGCAGTACTTTCATTATTCATTTTCCTTGAAAGTCTCTTATCTTTATTCTGCAAATCCTTCCAGTATTGCCAAGTCTCCGAAGCCTCACCATCTATTTCTCCTTTGCCGGTAATAGCTACATTTGAGGCCTGGTAAGCATAAATGAATGGAGAATAATTGTATAATCGTGTGCCTTCCCAGCTGGTTAGCACAACAGGTAAATAAAAATCAGGATTGTTCCCAAAAACAATCTTTGCCCCTTCTTCAAGATGAAGATTCACATTACTTTTCAGGTGAATAGGGCCATTTACAAGGTAAGTACCCGGATTAACAATAATCCTTCCTCCTCCATTATCGTGACAAAAAGAAACTATCGAGTCAAATATTTCCTTATTGTCAATTAATCCATCACCTATTCCACCAAAATCGCTTAGGAGAAAAATTGCATCCTGAAATTCCGGCAGCTTGATGTTTTTAACGATTTCATCAGCAGTATCCCAAGCATTTTCAGAACTTATTAAACTAGTATTCTGGCAGTTGATTAATATTAATGCAAATAGGGGGAGGAGAGATAAAAGCCTTGTTTCTCTTCTCATTTAATGAAGTATTTGTTTGACAATATTTGTCATTTTCGAATATATCAAAAAACAGACAAATATTCTCTTTTTAATTTATATTTATTTGCATATAGAAAACAGAATGCTAATTAAACTAAGTTTGGTTCTGCAGCATTAATTAATCGAAATTTTAAAAATGTGAAATGGAGGTAATGCAAGTATTTGAACAACATTGTAGAACAGGATCATCGTAATGTCAAAAGAAGGATAGCCATCAGTAAAGGGTTTAAGGGTTTTGAGTTAGCTCAGCGAACTCTGGCAGGAATAGAAATAATAAATATCATTAGAAAGAATCAG
>CAYXQX010000431.1:0-4036 GCA_964467485.1 uncultured Porphyromonadaceae bacterium
ACTTCGTCGGATAATTATCACAAATGCTCAGAAGATTGGGCTACAATCTATTGAAACAGATCAACTTACCCCCACACACCTTGAGAACGCTGATGAATTATTTCTGGTCAATGACATTTATGGCATCAAATGGATTGTTGCCCACAATGAGAATAGGTACTTCAGGAAGTATGCCGAATTATTTGTAAACCTGATCAATAAGGAATGGGAGAAAGTTCACTAATTCATTAAGGGGTTCTTAGGATATTTAGGCCACATTTGGTATTGCTTGCCCTCCTTTTTTAACACCTGTTCCCAAAGCACAGGCCCACCAACATTCATGATCGAATCCCTATCTAGTGAAGTAACCATCCAGGAATCTTCTGAGAGTTCCCTTTCCAGCTGACCTTCATGCCAAGATGAAAAACCAACAAAAAACCTAATTTCATTGGGCTCAATAAGCTTCTCATTGATCAATCTTCTAATCACTTCAAAATCACCACCCGAATATAAATCCTCCTTCACATGAACACTATCCGGTACTAAATCACCTGCAGTATGGAGGTAGTGAATTATATCTGTCTGAACCGGTCCACCTATTCCAACAAGAGAATCAATATCCGGAAAATCAGACAAAATCTCTGAGACCAAAGATTTGATGGGATTATTCAGGATAAAACCCACTGTTCCTTCTTTACTATGCTCAGTAATCAAAACGACAGAACGCTTGAAAAAAGTATCCTGCAGGAAGGGTTCAGACACCAGGACAAACCCCTTCTCAGGCTTGGTATCATTATGTTTTATCTTAAAAAAATCAAGGTTGTCCGTCATGTTTCTTTTATCAAAATGCTTTAAAGCAAAGTAAATAAATTTCTTAACTTAGCCAAACACCTCAACTTAATAAAGTACGATTATTTTATGGGAAAAGACCTAGCAGGAAGACTCCAAAAGACGCTGACAACCGGGCCGTTAAAAAACGTTAACCCATCCATCTCCGATTCCGCAACATTTGCCTTTGACAATAATGCAGCAATGGAGAACGCCTGATATGCTTGAAAGAAAAATTCGCACACCAGGATTAATCCAGTCTCTGATCCCGATAATATCTCTTATTTCATTACTTGCCCTCAATGTAATTCTCTTCGGGGACGACACCCTTTCCGGCGCCAACCAGATCGTGCTGCTCTTATCCTCAACTATTGCCTCAATTATAGCTATATCCCTTGGCCACAACTGGAAAAGCTTAAGAGACAGCATTGTTAAAAGCATTGGTTCGGCTATGCCATCAATGTTGATACTCCTTCTCATTGGATCTTTGGCTGGCACCTGGTTGTTAAGCGGAGTTGTTCCGGCACTTATTTATTATGGTCTGAAAATCATAAATCCAACCATTTTTCTATTCGCTGCAGTAATTGTCAGCGCATTGGTTTCTGTTGCCACAGGGAGCTCCTGGTCAACTATTGCAACATTGGGTATTGCTCTGCTTGGAATTGGTAAAGCCCTGGGGTTCAATGAAGGGCTTGTTGCTGGTGCAATTATTTCAGGAGCCTATTTTGGAGATAAAATGTCTCCTTTGTCAGATACAACCAACCTGGCTCCTGCAATGGCCGGAACAGATATCTTTACCCATATTAAATATATGTTCTTGACCACCGGTCCAAGCTTCGGACTAACAATAATAATTTTTCTGATCTGGGGGTTTACAATCGACTTCACTGATACGAGTGCCGGCGTTGAAAATGTCCTTCAAGCAATTGATAGTTCATTTAATATTACCCCTTGGCTATTTCTTGTACCGGTTTTATTAATTGCCATTATAATAATGAAAGTCCCTCCCCTTCCTGCCTTATTTGCTGGAACGTTGTTAGGTGTGATTTTTGCCCTAATTTTTCAACCTGATATTGTAAGACAGGTCAGTGGATCAGAAGGTAGTTTCTGGGAGGCAGGATATATGGGCAGTATGAAAGCAATGTTTGGTGAAATTGGCATACAAACCAATGAAGCTGAAGTAAACGATTTGCTTTCTACCGGCGGGATGGCAGGGATGCTAAATACAATTTGGCTTATCCTAACTGCAATGGTTTTTGGTGGTGTAATGGAAAAAAGTGGCATGCTTCATCGAATAAGCATGGCAATAATTGCGAAAGCAAAAAGCACGGGAGGCCTGGTTTCTGCAACTGCTGCAACCTGTTTATTTTTCAATATAACAGCCTCCGACCAGTACATGGCTATTGTAGTTCCGGGAAGAATGTTTGCCAAAGTGTACAGGGAAAGACGTTTAAAACCGGAATTATTGAGCCGAACCCTTGAGGACTCGGCCACTGTTACATCAGTACTGATCCCTTGGAATACCTGTGGAGCAACACAATCCAGCGTTTTGGGCGTTGCAACCTGGGCGTATTTACCTTATTGCTTTTTTAATATTGTTAGTCCGTTTATGACTGTTATCTTTGCATGGCTAAATATAAAAATAAGACGATACGGCAAAGATGAAAAGCTAAGTGAAATTGAAGATTAAACTTAACCTTTTGAACTTTGAAGTGTTTTATATAAAAGGAAGATTTGATAATGTTTTTAACCCTGTTACTTATTTCAGTCGTATTAGTTGCACTTGCCATCATCGGCTTGGGAGTTAGTATATTTTTCAAAAAAAATGGCAAATTCCCGGAAACTAGAGTTGGAAATAATCCTGAGATGAGAAAGCTAGGATTAAGCTGTGCAAAATCAGAAGAATTGAAAAAGCATAATCTTCAACAGAATATCAATGCCACAAAAGGAATAAAACCCAACATTTCCGATGGTTATTCTGGATGTGCCGGCTGCAACTGCTCTACCCCTTCAGCCCATTAATATAAATCTTCAAGTATATCTTTCAGGCCTGCTGAATAAGTAGACTTGTATGCACCCTCTTCATCTCCATAAATAAAGTAGGCTTCCAAATCCGGATCACCCTTAACTATCTCCATTGATCGCTCTAATCCTAAAACCATAAATGCTGTAGCATAGGCATCAGCAGTCATGCAATCGGATGCCAACACAGTTGAACTTAGGAGATTATGGGTAACCGGGCGCCCCGTCCTGGGATCAATAGTATGAGAATACTTTACCTCACCAACTAGTCGGAACTGCCGGTAATTACCGGAAGTAGCCAGCGCCACATCAGTTAGATTTAAAACAACCTGAATCTCCCTGCCAATCATATTTTCTATAGGTTTATCAACCCCTATCCTCCATGATACTCCTTTTGAGTTCATTCCTTTACACCTCACCTCACCTCCAATTTCAACCATATAACTGTTTATACCTTTTTCTTCAAGAAACATGGATACAACATCAACTGAATAACCTTTGGCAATTGCACTAGCATCCAGCATCAACCTTGGATCATCCTTAATTATCTTATTATCCTTTATCCTGATTTTTTCATACCCCGTAATAGTCAGTAATTCTTCAATTCGCGCATCTGATACTATTTCAACATCTTCTTCTGTGAACCCAAAGCCATAAGCATTTACCAGAGGTGCTACAGTTAAATCAAATGCTCCATCCGTACTTTTGGAAATTTGCTGAGACCTGTTGAAGACTGTTCTAAAATATACATCAGGCTCTACGTCTTCATTATTTGAATTGACGAGTGAAATAATTGACCTGGGATTATAAGTTGACAAGGATAAGTCAAATTCCTTCATTAATTTGATAATATCACGCTCCAGATTTTTATTTTCAAAATACTCGTATTCAATTTTAAAACTGGTACCAAAAATTGGCCCTTCAAAAACATGATAAATCAGCGGCCTATCCTTGCAGGATGATAATAACAAAATAGCCAGCAGAGAAACGAATATAATCCTCTTCATGATATATAATTTGCTTGTGAAAATACAAAAAAAAACCGCCCTCTCGGGCGGTAAATCTATTAACCTCCAAAATCGTCGAAGGCTATCATTTCATCGGGAACTCCAATATCGTACAGCATTTTGAAGACTGCATCATTCATCATTGGAGGGCCACAGAGATAATATTCAATATCTTCCGGCTCATCATGCTTACTCAGATA
>CAYXQX010000432.1:0-745 GCA_964467485.1 uncultured Porphyromonadaceae bacterium
TTGGGAAAGTTTTGAAAATAAATGCTATGGTGTTAACCATGAGGTAGCCCGCTTGCTTTACCACAGCGGTGTTCTGGTAAATATGGGATATGGACCATCCAGTTCAGGAGCATCATCCTCCTATGCTTCCAGCCTTTTTAGCAGGATTTATGACGGAGGATATTTGAATAGTGATCCTTATGCGACGCAAGAGTCCTACTATAATAGTATTAGTCAATATAAACCAATATACTCAACCTACACTGGTCATGCTATTGTTTGCGACGGTTATGATGGTAATGATTTTTATCATTTTAACCTTGGATGGGGAGGTTCTGCTAATGGATTTTACCCGCTCGCTAATGTATTAGGCCATGAATTAACGTCGGCGATCTTCGATACCTCTCCTCGGGACAGCTTAAAGCCCCCTGGTAACCTGAAAAAAAGAATTCTGAGTGATGCTGAGATGGAAGTTTCATGGAATGGTCCTGATGGTGATCGTGAGGAACTGACTGGCTACTCCATCTATATGGATGATATATTTTATGAAGAAATAACAGACACCTTATACACGCATACTTGTCAACCTGGCTCTCACTACCTCAGGGTCACTGCTAATTATTCTACCGGGGAGTCAAGGTGGATAGGCCCTGCATCCTACTTCAGTCATGGTGAATCATTTTCTATTGCAGATGACAAGCTGCGAATAGCAATGAATACCAGTATTGGCATTTCATCCTCCCAGCGTAATACTCATGAGCCTTCG
>CAYXQX010000432.1:755-4034 GCA_964467485.1 uncultured Porphyromonadaceae bacterium
GAGCCTTCGAAGGGAGAACTCAATGACATTAGAACGCTTAGTATAACAAATACTCTTGATTTAACAGGAATCGAACATTGTACAAACCTGCGACGCTTAGTTCTGTTATCAACGAATTCCTCCAAAGAAATAGACCTGACCAAGCTCCAGGAATGTACTGATCTTTCTCTTCTGCAAATCACTAGGTACCTTCTTATTAATCCCGAAACCATCGGGTCTCTAAGCAAAATTCAGGAGCTTAAGCTTAATAGTATTCCCATAAGTGATCTGGGATTTATATCCACTTTAAAAGATATGTACAAGCTAGAGATTAATAACATTCATATTGAAGATCTGGCATTTTTGAATGATGTTGACAGGCTGAGCTGGATTAGTCTGACAGAATGTGATATACAAAGTTTTGATGTGCTGGAAAACACCTTTGGTGTTGAATATCTGGATATATCAAATAATGCTATTAGTGATATTGAATGGCTTAATGGAAATAGGACTTTAAGCTATCTAAATGCCAGCGAAAATCAACTTTCCGGAGACATTAACCTTGATGGGCTCTCAATGCTTAGAACTCTGGCCCTTTCCAATAACCAGATTCAGCAGCTTAACATCAGTAACTCGCCTATGGTAAATAGTATTGATATAGCAGATAATCAGATACACAGTCTCACAAGTATCCTTGAGGGAACTGATTTGCTGACTAATCTTGATATTTCTAACAACCTGATTGATACTCTTCCGGCAATAAGTAACAAATTAGTCGATCTGGATATTAGTGGAAATCTCCTGTTCGACCTGGTGCCGATTGATAAATATAGTAATGTTATAAAACTGAATCTTTGGAATAATCGTATTACTGATCTTTCTCCACTAATGTATAGAAGCTATGCAAGCAAGCTTGAATATCTCAATCTTAGAGATAATCCAATATCCAAGGAATCATTTCAGGTTTATAAGTCTCAGATTTCTGCAGCTGCCGGAGTGACTTACTTTCCCTCCCGTTACCATCCGGCGAGTCCATGCTACTTACAACCAACAGGTGATTCAGTTGTTGTTACTCGCACTATTAACCTGATCTGGGAAGGTGATTATAATGAGGAAGGATACCAGTATGATCTGTATTTGAGCCGGGAGGAGGAAGCCTTCTCATTATTAGCCGAAGGATTAACAACATCAGGCTTTGAAACAGAACTCAGTGAATCGGGTAACTATACCTGGTATGTAATTGCACATCTTGACGGCGACAGTCTATTTAGTGGATATGCTAAATTTAAGGTGTTCAGTGACTTTGCCGTGCCATTTTTCGAGGACTTTGAGATATATACCCCAAATAAACAGTTTTGTCTTCAAACACCTTATTGGCGGGTTTTTGGCGAAAATTCAAGTACTGCCAGTGATGCTTATGTCGTAAATATGAGATCGTTTGAAGGGGATAATTCCATTAAGATTGCAGGTTCAACAGATCTGCTTTTCCCTGTTACCGAATATTTAACGGGATATTTGGAAACCAGTTTTATGATGATGGTAAATAGAAATCGACAGGCAACCATCAGGACTTTTTTAAGGGATGGTTCGATGGTGGATATTTATTTTTATAGTATAGGCATTTGTGAAGTTTATCATGATCAGATACGGGAGAAATCTTTCACATATAAGACCAGAGCATGGATGAAGATGGAGATTGTTTCTGATATTTCCAGAGGACTGGAGTGGACGCTGGATAATCAGGAGTTACTTTCAATACCAGATGTGCAGCCAATTGACGGAATCAGGTTTTGTACAATTGACGGCCCTGGGTATTACGAATCTGCCCCAACAGTGATGTATCTCGATAACTTTGCAATCGACAATGGCAACTTGCTTTCAGTTCCAAATATTTCATCAGGAGAAGAAGTTCTGGGTAAAATATACTTCAATGGGGAAGAAATTATTATAGAAAACCCACTAGTAGGATTAAAGCAGGTTGATGTATTCAATCTTCAGGGCCAGAAAATAGGATCCTATAAATTTGATAGTCATTATTCAGAATTGCACAGAATTAGTGTTGAAGGTAAAGAATCGCTGGTTATCCTTGTTCTTTATGATGATCAGAAGAGAAGGTATAGCAGGAAGATTGTGATTGGGAAGTAGTGGCAATTGCCTATTTTTTTCCCTACATTTAGGAATGGACTTCAGCTCCGATTTCATACCTTTGTTTATTGTTGTTGCGCTGGCCTGGTTATCACCGGTAATCACTTCACAGATCCAGTTTGTAAGGATACCCTCCGTTATTTTTGAAATTGCTTTGGGTGTGATCGTTGGTCCTTTTGTGCTGGGAATATTAAGAGAATCTGAATACCTCGAATTCCTGGGATTAATGGGCTTCGTTTTTCTGATGTTTCTTAGTGGCATGGAGGTAAATGTTGCTAAAGTGGTTAATTCTTTCCCCCGAAGGAAGATCACCTTTGATCGTTTTGAAAATAACCCATTGTTAGTAGCTGTCACGATTTATTTGATCACCCTCGTGCTTGCTATTGGAAGTGCATTATTACTTAGCCTGATCGTAGAAATAACACACATCTGGTACTTTGCCCTTATCATTTCCACATCCTCACTTGGGATCATCATGCCGATAATAAAGGACAGGGGCGATACTCAACAGCAATATGGTCAGATGCTGATTATGGCGGCGGCCGTGGCGGATATTTTCAGTATACTGCTGTTTACCTTTACTATTTCTATTATTGAGAAAGGTGTAGGATTTGAAGTTTTTCTGATCATATCCCTTTTTGTTCTTTTTTTTGTTTTCTATCGCCTGGGGAAATTGTTAAACCGATTATCCTTCCTGAAACGTACTTTGAGTTTGCTTTCTCATGCTGCAACTCAGATCCGTGTCCGTGGTGCACTCGCATTGATACTGCTATTTCTGGTCCTTTCGCAAATCATTAATGCAGAGGTCATTCTGGGGGCGTTTCTGGCGGGCATCTTATTATCATATTTTTCAGATAAAACAAGATCCTCTCTGATAATGAAACTAGATGGAATGGGCCATGGGTTTTTTATCCCGATCTTTTTTATTCTTGTAGGTTCAAAAATAGATCTGGGCGTATTCAGTGAATCTGGTGAATTGATCTTTTTTCTGGTAATACTTTTGGTATTATTATTTGCCATAAAAGTTATTCCATCGATGATCTGGGTTCGGATATTCGGATGGAGAAATGCTCTTTCTGGAGGATTCCTGATGGCTTCACGTCTTAGCCTCATAATTGCAGCCTCACAAGTGGGTTTGAATCTCAAGGTGATCAC
>CAYXQX010000433.1:0-4023 GCA_964467485.1 uncultured Porphyromonadaceae bacterium
CTTGATGACTCCCACCTTGATATTTTTGAGATCAAACAACTCAGATTGGTTATCACCTTGAAAGAAAACAAGCGTGCGATTGGTTTTATCGACCTCTTTGACTTTGATCCCTTCCATCAAAGAGCTGGTATAGGTGTACTAATCGGAAATACGGAGGATCGTAAAAAAGGATATGCCACTGAAGCCCTGGAAATACTGTTGAACTATTGCTTCTCAATCCTGATCTTAAACCAGGTATATTGCGATATACTGGAAACTAATGAAACAAGTCGGAAATTATTCATTAGAGCCGGTTTCAAAAAAATTGGAATTAAAAAATCCTGGATTAGAACCTCAACCGGATGGGTAGACGAATATTCCTACCAGCTATTACATCAGGATTGGCTTTCGAGATGATTAAAATCAGGAAAACTTTTCCGGAAAACAAATGAATCTTCTTGCCTTTCCAGACAAAAATGAACTAAACCATTGGTAATTATCAGAAAAGGAACCCCAAGAGCCCAATTATACCTGTTAACCTGATCAAATGAAGCCTGACTAAGATTTACTTCAGGGGCCTTGCATTCCACAATAAGCACAGGCAGACCATTTCGATTATGTACAACGATATCACAGCGACGAATTCTTGAACTCAGCTTGATAGTCATCTCAGTGGCAATAAGCCCGAGTGGGTAGCCTAATTCTTCCGACAGATATTTAATTATATTCTGTCTTACCCATTCTTCAGGCGTTAAGGAAACAAATTTTGACCTGCAAGGATCAAAAATTACCCGACTATCGTTTTCCGATTTTATATTGAAAGAATAAGTTGGTAAATTTAAACGCTTCATAATTTAAATCCTGATAGCAAATATAAGTCCATATTTCATTCTGTCAATTAAAGGACCGGTAAAAAATGAAAACAAAAGAAGAGATCGTTGAAAACTGGCTGCCAAGATATACCGGCAGAAAACTGGAAGATTTTGGCTCATGCATACTACTTACAAATTTCAACAATTATGTTGAACTGTTTGCTGAAGAGAACAATGTTGAGCCAATGATGGATGTTACTATGCCTAACGCAGTTGCAGGTGATATCTGTATTATTAATTTTGGAATGGGATCGCCAAATGCTGCAACTATCATGGACCTTCTCAGTGCTATACATCCAAAGGCTTGTTTGTTTCTGGGTAAATGTGGAGGATTAAAAAAGAAAAACAAGCTTGGTGACCTGATCATTCCTCTTGCAGCAATCCGTAGCGAGGGTACATCAAATGATTATCTTCCGCCTGAAGTTCCAGCCCTGCCAGCATTTATGCTACAAAGAGCAGTTTCTTCAACCACAAGAGATTATGGCCGGGATTATTGGACAGGAACGGTCTTTACAACAAATAAAAGAGTATGGGAGTATGATGAGAGATTTAAAAAATATCTCATGAAAACCCGGGCAATGGCCATCGATATGGAGACAGCAACAATTTTTCTTGTTGGTTTCTATAACGAAATCCCAACAGGTGCATTGCTTCTTGTTAGTGACCAGCCCATGATATCTGCAGGAGTTAAAACGAGCAAAAGCGATAAAGAGGTAACCAAAAACTTTGTGAAAGACCACCTATCGATTGGGACTAAATCGCTTAATAAAATTATTCAGGGCAGTAGTTCTGTCAAACATTTGAAATTTTGATGAGTATGATGAAATATGACCAGATTCTGTCAGAAATAAAAAATAAGATTTATAAGCCTGTATATTTTCTAATGGGTGAAGAGCCATACTTCATCGATAAAATAACCGACTTGCTGGTGTCCAGCGTATTAGAAGAATCGGAGAAACCCTTTAACCTCAATATCCTTTATGGTAAAGACTCTGATGTCAACACAATTGACAACACTGCCAGACGATTCCCAATGGGTGCTGATTACAACCTGGTTATCGTCAAGGAGGCTCAAAACATTGTAGATATCGATAGGTTGAACTTCTATGCTCAAAGCCCTTCACCAAGCACAATACTGATAATTGCTTACAAGTATAAAACCCTCGACAAAAGAAAGAAACTATATAAAACTATTAATAAGAATGGTGTCCTTTTTGAGGCCAAAAAAATATATGACAATCAGGTTCCAAAATGGATCCAGAAATACCTTGAAGACCGTCAGAAATCAATGGAACCTTCTGCCGGTATAATGCTTACAGAGTATCTTGGTAGTGATTTAGCAAAAATATCACACGAACTGGATAAACTACTTTTAACACTACCCGAAGGAGTGGATCGGATTACTCCCGACCATGTTGAAACCAATATTGGTATTAGTAAGGAGTTCAATAATTTTGAATTGACAAAAGCATTAGCCAAAAGAAATGTTGTGAAGGCTAATAGGATCATTATGTATTTTGGACAAAATCAAAAGGTCAATAATATCAATATGACCATTAGTGCTTTATTTTATTTTTTCTCCAAAGTACTGGGTCTCCATTTCATGAAAAACGAGAGTAATGCGACCATTGCCAAAGCACTTCAAATACCTCCTTTTTTCGTGGGGGATTACCAGATAGCCACTAAAAATTATTCCAGGACAAAAGTGGTGGAAATAATTTCTATCCTCCGTGAATATGATTTGAAATCCAAAGGATATAATAATCCGTCTGTACCAGGTGATGAATTGCTCCAGGAAATGATTTTTAAAATTATCCATTAATAATCATGACCATAGTAATTATTGCCATCACAACCCTAGCTTCAATTCTGGCTTTCAATACCCCTCAATTACTATACAGATACCAGTTTAATCCATACCAGATTACTCATCGAAAACAATATATGAGACTGGTCTCCCATGCTTTTCTACATGCTAACTGGCCACATTTAATCATTAACATGCTGGTTCTATTGTCCTTTGGCCAGAGCGTAGAGAAAAATTTCACTCTGCTATTTAACAGTTTGGGCCCGCTCTTTTACTTATTGCTTTATTTTGGTGCCATTCTTGTATCACCGATATACTCCCTGATACGCAATCGCAATAACTATATGTATAATGCTGTAGGTGCCTCAGGAGCAGTCTCAGCAGTTGTTTTCACCAGTATCTTATTAGCACCCTTGAGTCAAATTTATTTTTTTGCCATTATTCCAATACCAGGTATCTTGTTTGCTGTACTATACCTGCTCTATAGCTGGCAATTGAGTAAACATAATCGCGATAACATCGCTCACGACACCCATTTTATTGGAGCTTTGTATGGTTTGATATTCCCAATAATATTAAAACCTGATCTTTTCATATATTTCATTCAACAGTTAACATCATTCCAATTCTAAATGAGCTCAAATCGATACTGGTATAACAATGGTAAGTTTGAAGAGGTAATATCAAACCCGATCCTGATTTCCCGTATCCTTTTACGTTCCGACCTTGGACTTCATGTGTCCTGGCGAACTTCAGGAACCAGAATACCCTTTTATAAAGAACAATACAAATTACTGCAAGTTCTTTTAAATCTGAATAATATAAGAAATACAACTGCTTCCATGGAAGAGTTTCTTTTACAGGAGATAGGCAGTTTATTACGGCGGAATCGTATTTTTAAAGGAGCTCTAATTGATCTCTTTTTTTTTCCTGAAGAAAAAACATCTACAGATAGCCCTTCAGGTATCTTTATCTTTTCACAAGTATATCAGGAAGAAAAGTTTATTCTTAATAAAAGAGGCCTCAACCTGGGCTGGTTAAAAGATTCATACCACCCGGGTACGGAGATTATGTCTGGACTTATGAATAGTTGCCAAAGGGTAAGCATCTTTGATAACTTACTTCAAAAACATAAAGTCAACACTGGGTATTTAACAAATAAAAACCAAAATATAGTTGATGGTATTGACTCAAATCTGTTTGTTATTAAGGCAAATAAGATGTACACTCCCTCCTTAAATACGGGGACCTACCCAAGAGCTCTTCGCCGGATAATTATCATAAATGCCAAAAAACTCGGGATACAAACTATTGAAACAGATCAACTTAAACCCATGCATCTTGATAACGCTGATGAATTGTTTC
>CAYXQX010000434.1:0-4023 GCA_964467485.1 uncultured Porphyromonadaceae bacterium
AAATTATTTTCTAAGAAGCCCTGTGGAAGATGACAAGCGAATGGGGAATCTGGTTTTTACCGGCAAGTATAATCCTGTTCATTTCCTCCGCGTGGAATTTGACTGGGTCCCCTTCTATTCTCCTTCCATTTATGATTTTGAACTAGTTGGCTTACCAGAGTTTGTGTCTTTCGCTGATGCTGCATTACCGACTAACAATCTCAACAATGGCTCATTAGGCATAAAGATCGACATCATTTTAAATAAGTTAGAGGGTTCCCTTTCATGGTTTAGTGGTTATGATCCCATGATGGGCTTGACCCCGGGAGCCCTACCTACCCCACCCTTCACTGATTTCCAGATACAATTGATACCCAAACCCTTTAGACAATCTACACTGGGAGGCGATATTGCTTTTAATCTGGGAAGTTTTGGCATTCGAGGTGAAGCGGCCTGGGAGAAACCGGATGTTGATGATAATAATCCAGCGAAGCCAATGGAAGAAATTTCATGGGCTCTTGGATTGGATCGTTCTATCGGGCCCGTGAGATTATTAATAGAGTATTACGGTAAAAATATCATGGATTTCTCTCCACTGGATGCTCCTGGTGATTTTGATCCTGTCATGCTGCAGGATCCAAATACATGGCCCTACCTGGAAGGCATGCTTGGACAACAGATCGGATTCTACAACCGGATTCTATATGATCAAACAGAAGAATGGATACACAGCTTACTGGTAAGACCGTCTCTATCCCTTTTCCATGAAACCGTTGAGTTGGAAGCAGCCTGCTTGTACAACTTTACAACAGAGGAGTATATGCTGCGTCCAATGCTCAGCTACCAGGTAGCTGATGGAATTGAGATTATGGCTGGTTACGAATATTACTATGGCCCGGAAAATACACGCTTCAATTGGATAAAAAAAGTGTTTAATGGCCCCTTCGGCGAAATCAGGATAAGTTTTTAATGAAAAAGGCAAGCCTGATATTATCACTTTCATTTTTAATGGTATTTGCTCCTGATATTATGGGACAGGCAAAGCTAAAAATAGAAATCAGCAACATCAGATCAGGAGATGGTCAGATTATTATTTCCATTTTCAATTCTCCTGATCAATTCCCAAGAAATGCACCGGAAAAATGGAGTAACATCAAGATCAAAAAGAACAAATTGAAAGATAAGACACTGGAATATAATATTAATACGCTTCCACCCGGACAATATGCCATAGCACTTCTGGATGATGAAAACAACTCGGGAGATATGGAATATTCAAAGCTGGGTATTCCGAAAGAGGGCTATGGGTTTAGCAATGATGCAAAGCCTTTATTATCACGTCCGCCATACAAAAAGTGCCTGTTTGAAATCGGTGAAGGCGCAAATGTTCATAAAATCAAAGTGAGATACAAAAAGATGCCATGAGAAAGTTCGCACATTTTATACATAAATACAGGCTTGCAGTAATGATTGGATGCTGGGCTTTTGCCATTGGAGCAGGTCTTTTTCTACCCCGCATGGAGATTGACCCTGAGGTGGAAGCCCT
The DNA here is from genome assembly GCA_964467485.1 of uncultured Porphyromonadaceae bacterium. GTDB lineage: Bacteria > Bacteroidota > Bacteroidia > Bacteroidales > UBA12481 > JAUVKA01. Next base: position 1,526 of record CAYXQX010000434.1, read on the forward strand.
TGTTCCTTTTGACATGCCTTCCAGATTGAGTACTGATAGTATTGAAAATATGTTTGGGGGAACAGATAACATTGTGTTATTATTTCAGGCAGAGGATATCCTTCAGGAAAAAACATTAGAACGAATAAAATCGATAGAAAAAGGCCTGAAAAAAATTCCGGATATTGAGAGCACTCTATCACTGCTCAGCTCAAAATCGATCAAAGGTTCAGATGGGATGATGCTTGTTGACCCGGCCATCAGGAGGATACCTAAAACGGAGACAGCCAGGGAAAAGCTGAAAGCTGAACTAAAAACTAATGAGATGGTTTATGAGGTGATCGTTTCTCCTGATTTTAAATACACAGCCATCATTACAAATCTGCAGAAAGAAGCTAATAACGAGCATGTCTTATCCTTAGTGGAAGAGGTCTTAAACGAATTCCCCGGGGCAGAAGTAGTATACCTGGGTGGGATGCCGGTAGTTAGTCAGGCCATTAGTTCCAATATCAACAAAGATCTTGTATTCCTTCTCCCCTTAGCCCTGGTTTTAATGGTACTCACGCTATGGGTTTCTTTTCGAAGTTTTAACGGCGTATTCCTACCATTCAGTATCGTTATCATGTCAATTCTGGTTTCCATGGGCTTAATGCCTATACTAGGCTGGAAACTGGCTCTTGTAAGTGTACTCCTTCCTATAATGTTGATAGCTATAGCTAACAATTATGGGATACACATTTACAACCGATACCTTGAACTGGATGGTAAAAACAATGGCAATTCCACGGGGGAGGAAAAGATACTATCATTGTGGAAAGCCTTGGCTAAACCTGTGATTCTAACAGGAATCACAACAATAGCCGGGATAATGGGCTTGTTGACACATATAATAATACCTGCCATACAGGTCGGTCTCTTGGCAGGCCTCGTGCTAGACTGGGCCCTGATAATGAGCCTAACATACATTCCTGCGTACTTATCCGGAATAAAACCGGCTGTAAAGAAGCATGAGGCCAAAGCCAATCTTCTTGAGAAAGCCCTGATATTTCTTGCACGCAAGCTCACCCTCCATCCAAAAAAGATCCTGATTACAGCATTTATTATTGTGGTATTTCTGGGGATAGGGATATTCAGGCTTCAGGTAGAAGGTAATACAGTTAATTTTTTCAATAAAGAGAATGTAGTTCGAAAAAGCTCCGACCTCATTGATAAACATATGGGAGGCTCACAAACTATATCTATTCATTATGCAGGCGACATAAAAGACCCACAGCTTTTAAAAAGAATGATTGAGGTTGAAGAAGAGCTGAAGAAAACTCCGGGAGTTGGTCAGGCTATGTCAATTGCCAGTGTAGTAAAGACTATGAGTAAAAGCATTCTTGATCCAGATGATCCTAACTATGATGCCATCCCTGATAGCCGGGATGCTGTTGCCCAATACTTTGAATTATATAGCTTTAGTGGTGATCCCTCTGATTTTGAGCAACTGGTAGATTTCAACTACGAAAATGCCCAACTGATTATCAGAGTTAATGATCCTTCGAGCGTTGCTGTTCTTAAGGTGGTTGACAAAATACAGTCTCTCACCAAAGATGATCCTTCAGTATCTCAGATTGGAGGCATGGGCCTGATTACAGCAGAGATGACAGATAAATTGATAAGTGGTCAAAACAGATCACTCACATTTGCTCTGATTGTAGTTACCTTGCTTATTATCCTGATTTTCAGATCATGGAAAGCAGGTGCACTTGCACTTGTACCTTTACTAATGGCCTGCATTGTTCTTTTTGGGCTGATGGGCTGGCTGGGAATACGACTGGATGCAGCAACAGCACTTCTCTCATCAATTATGATCGGAGTTGGCGTGGACTATACGATACATTATTTATGGCGGCACCAGCAAGAGATAAAATCAGGAAAAAATACTAAAGAAGCAGTTTTTGAAACCTTAACAACCACCGGGAAAGGAATTACTTTCAATGCCTTATCTGTGATAATAGGATTTGCCGCCCTCCTGTTTAGCAGTTTTAACCCTATCCGTTTTTTTGGATTCCTTACAAGCATATCTATACTCGCTTGTCTCATTGGAGCACTATTTGTTATACCTGCATTGATAATAATAACAGAACCATCATTTCTTGACATCAAAAAAGATAAAAAAATAAAAAACCTCAAATAATATGAAGAAAAACATCTTCGCCATAGCCCTCCTCCTTATTCAGGTACCGCTCATGGCACAAAATAATCCCGATCCCAGGGAAATAATGCAAAAATCAATGGATAACACGAGGCTGCAAGGTCTGGAATCCAAAACCCGTTTGGATATTAATGATGGGAAGGGAAATGTTCGGACAAGAGTAACCACAATGGCTTCGAGGATTTTTGAGGATGGAACAGAAAAACGAGTAATTGTGTTTGTATCGCCAGCTGATGTTAAAGGCACAGCCATGTTGATTTTTGATCATAAAACAGGCAATGACGATATGTGGATCCATTTACCGGCCCTAAGGAAAACCAGG
>CAYXQX010000435.1:0-4020 GCA_964467485.1 uncultured Porphyromonadaceae bacterium
TAAGGAAAAACTGGCTAATTTAGACAATGACTTATCTGTAGATGATAATACGATACTTTTTATTTATGAATTGAAGTGATAGCATATTAATCTGCTCTCCAGCACACTTCTTGACAAGGGTGGGAAAAACCTAGGTGAATCCTGATGTAACTAAATGAATAAGATGAATACTCGAACGATAATATTTCTGGCCATACTTGTTAATCTCCTGTCCTGCAGATCAACTAACAATTCTTCTCAAAATGAATTTGCTGAGGTCAATGGTGAAAAGATTCCCATCTATAGGCTTGATTTGGTGGATGATTCTGCCACAACGATCCCCTTATCCACACTATTTGAAGAGGTAGAAATAATTCCTATTGAAACAAAACCAGGGTGCCTTGTTGCTTATTGTTCTTACACAATGACTGGTCATTCCGTTCTTACAGCAGCAAATAACTTTGGAGCTCCTATAAGACTGTATGAATTTGATTTAGAAGGTAAATTTATAAGAGAGTATGGTGGCCCTGGAAAAGGACCAGGTGAACATCAGGGGTATATGGCAGGAATGGTCACTTGGTATCCTGATGAAAAACTAGTTATGGCAACATTTCAAGGGGGATCTGATGAAGAACACTTATTTAGTGACGAAGGCAAATTCATTAAAGCAATCGAATTACCTTGGGAATTGGGTGCTGGAGTCCTTCCATTATCAGATGAACTTTACATGACTAGTGGATCAATAAATGGAATTCCAAAGTATAAAAGAGATTCATTTCAATTGGTATTGTTCAAGGAAAATGGAGAATGGGTGAAAGGTTTCCCTCGTTACGTCTATCCTCCAGAGGGTAAAACTGGTTATATATCAGCAGCAAATTCATCAATGTGGCGATACAATAATAAATGGAGAATTTATAGTGTGGGTAGTGATACTCTTTATCAGATATCAATAGATTCTCTAATGCCCATTGCCATCCTTAATCTTGGACCAAGCCACATTACATATAACCAATTTGTTGAACCTCATACTCAGGTTGGTAAATATTCTATAGAGATATTGAGGGAAAGCGAACAACACCTTTTCATTAAGAGGCAACATTTGTATAAACTTGAAGCTAAGGAATGGAGACCAGGTCAGTGGAGCTCTGTGAGTTATTTAAATTACTCTCTAATGCTGTATGATAAAATTCAAAACAAAGGGTACAATCTTCGATTTGAGGATGACATATTGGGAATTCTGCCGGTTGAAACTATTCAAATGAATATGAGCTGGGATGAATATGGGTCAGTATGCCGTATCGAACAGGCCGTGAATGTTCTAGAGTGGATTGCTGAAGCTAAAAAGAACAATGCCATTCCAGAGTCAGCCCGTGAGAGAATTCTTGAACTCGAGAACTCCATTGATGAGAATAGTAATCCAATCATGTTTAGATATAAAGAACGGAATGAAAATAAGTTCAAATCAAGGATAGAAAAATCGGTATCTATTAACTAGATAGATAATCTGGTGTACAGCTATTTTGAAAGGTAATCCTAATATTTTTAATACTTTTATAACTGTCCCCCATCATTTGTGTGCAAAACCTATATACAAAATGAGAAAATATCTTTTCATCCTGATTTTTGCCTTGATTCAATCTCAGTGTTTTAGCCAAAGCTGTATTGAAATTGATCTTGATAAATTTCTTGCCACCGAAAGGGATCCCCTCTTAAGCGAAATAGCTTCCGATATAGAATTCATAAAGCTAAAAACCGATCAGGATCATCTTATCGGAAAAATTGGTAGCATTTCCAGGTTTAATGACAAGCTATTAATTACGACTAACCAGGGAAAGTCTCTTTACATTTTCACTAATCAAGGTGAATTTGTCTCCGAAATTGGCCGTTATGGAAAGGGCCCTGGTGAGTTCCTGCAAATATATGGGATGAGTATTGATCCAGTATCAAATCATTTATATATCCTTGATAATAACAAGTCAAAGATGATGGAATATTCATCTGAAGGGGTATTTATAAAAGAGAAAAAACTAAGTTTTTATGCTACCGGGTTACATGCAACGGAAAATGGATTTATTTTCTACACAGGCTCTGTTTATACAGCCAGGTCAAATGGTTGTCTTCTAACTGTCACGGATAAAGACTTTAATATTTTGAGTAGTCATCATCCCCGATCCATGGATAAAGGTATTCCCGACCGCTTGAATAACTTGTACAAAATTGAGGAGGACCTATATTATTGGGAACCATACTGGGATACTGTTTATGCTTTCAACGGATCAACAAAACAAGCAAAGTATTCTTTCAGCATGGGCAAGAAACAACTGCCCAAGAAGTTGCTTGAAAAGGTAATTATGTATGACACTGGTGTAGATAATTATAGATGGGTTCTTTTCTATAAAGATTTTAAGGATTTTCTATATTTCAACATAGCAGATCTCAATAGAAGAGGAAAGAGAATATTCTATGATAAAAACACACAGGAGGGCTATTGTATACCTGGGAACCTCGACTATATGGATTGGGGATTTATCGATGATATTAGTGGTGGCCCTCTATTTTCGTTCTTTTCAAAATTATCTTCTGATGAGATAGTCTGTGTGTTTGATGTTATTGAACTTAAAGAATACGAGACAAAGGGCTTCATTGATGCCGAGAGAGCAAAAAATACGAAGAGACATCAGGAATTAGCAGAAATCTTAAAATCATCAAGCATTGAAGACAATCCTATTATTGCCATTGCTAAGCTAAAGTGACAGTTGTGCTAAATTCCAGTATCCGTATCCTTCGGTAAAGATTTTTGGACTAATTCTTTAAGGATTTCAGGAGACAGTAATTCCGCTGCATTCTCATGTGTTACGACCTTCTTGCCGGTTTGTTGCTCAATTTCATCCAATCTCTCTTTGCCAACCCTAGCTAGCCATTTTTTAAATGGTTTAGCTTTCTTAGATGGTACGGATTGTACTATTCTTAATATTCCTTCTGCGCTTGCACAATTAATACTTTGCCTGCCTCCACTGGTGTTGAATGGAAGGGGGGTGGCAATTTGCCCCCACCCTTTGGATATTTCAGCATCTCTCCTTCTAATATCTTTTATATACCCTTTCGGATTAGTGGAATCGGTAAGTACTTTTATGATGTCCTTAATAACATAATACCACTCACCATCAAGATATTCTCGGCGAATCTCCTCACCTTTAAATAAAGCGACCTTACTACCTTCTTGTGCTGTTAATGATTTCTTTGTCATATAATTAGTTCTGATTAACGTATTTCTTAGTTAGTATAGGTTTATAAAACAAAGATTAGAAATTTATTTTGCAATTAGTCCCTCCCTTTTTTACCAATGCCTAAACTTAAGATGCTTCCACCTTTGACCGTTACATAAGGAATCCATGGATCTTCTTTCTAAAACCAGATCCTTCAACTCACCGTTTATTATTGGGGATATAAATCCATAAACTCCCGGGATCTGACTTATGGGATAATCAAGCATTCCAACCCAGTTTGAGTTAACATTGGTATAATCTTTTAATGCCAGATCGGTAAGTGTCCAACACACATCCATTGTATGAAAGACTCTGGTTCTGATAGTTTCATCAGTGATATCGATACTCATCATTATTTTATTAAACAAAAGTTCAGGCTTATGAAGGTCCCAAACCCCTGGATGATAATATACTGTATCATAACCAAATCCCTCACCATATTCCGAGACATGAAACCGGAATACAATCTCTAGGGCGCTGAGGCTGGAATTACCAACAAGGCTTCTGCTGTTTCCCCAGAACTTAGTTGTCTCATAACCATACAAATAAACCTTCTCGGTCGATGGTGTACTGGTAACCAAAACAGGTGAAAAAACAGGAATCTTATGTTGGATGAGGGTATCCAAATCATGAATGTAAATTGAAAAGGAAAGATATTCAATATCCGGACGACCAGAAGAAAACCGATCTTTTCCGTCGAGATTGATAGGTAGCTTTTGATTTAATTGATACTGTTAACTCTGGATAAAGTCTGCTCACAATTTCTTCTTTCGCG
>CAYXQX010000436.1:0-4013 GCA_964467485.1 uncultured Porphyromonadaceae bacterium
GTAAGAGCAGAAATGTTTTTAGCCGAGCAGTACTAATTACCCGTAAGCTTTCTACATAAGTTTGAAACTTTTACTTAATGATTTCTTCCGATATGTCAATCGTATTAAAATCCGGTATAAAAACCGGAATGAGCTTAAGGTGGTTACTGCGGTGGGGCTCCACCTCTTCCCATACCGAACAGAGAAGTTAAGCCCACCAGCGCCGATGGTACTGCAGTTTTTGTGGGAGAGTAGGTCGCCGCCGACTTTTAATAAAGCCCTGGTTCTTTGAACCGGGGCTTTTTTTTTATCTTTACTCCTCATGAAGAGATCCATTATATTATGCCTCTGTTTGGCGACTGCTCTCGCAGGCCTTAGAGCGCAAAACAATATAACAAAACCGGATCTTACTAAATTTTATGTGTCAATTAATACTGGTTTAATTAAACCTGTTTCTTTAGATACGTCTATTTCAAGCTCCCAAATTTTTCACCCGCTTTACAAAAAGTATCCAGGCTGGTCTGAGCTTGGTAATATGGGTTTACCGGCACTTTCTCTTAGGTATAGTGGAATTGCTGAAACCAATACACCCGTATTTCTTCTACCATACTTGCCTTATCTTGCAGATAATGACATAGTTAGTTTTTATGATACGAAAAATCCTTTTTCTCAAATTAGCTTTTCTGCAGAATCAATGGGTGATAAGGTTGGTCAATTGGTGAACTTCTTTTATACCAGGAATTTTGGAAGAGATGTTAATATTACTGGATTTTTTGATTTTGTTTCTTCTGATGGCCAGTACAAACATCAATCAGCAACTGAATCAGTAATGGGATTAAATCTTTCTATTGAGAAACCAAGATATAAACACTATTCCAGTTTTGAGAGAGTACAATTTAAGCTGGAAGAAAATGGGGGCGTCGTAAATGATAATGATGCTATAAACTCACAAGGAAGTTATACCTCCACACTAGATGTAAATCTGGATATTGCTACTTCTAAAACCAGTATTACAAGAATTAAAGGTTATCAGTCTTTTGATCTGTGGAAACCGGCGGTGAGGGATACTGTTGATTCTCTGGAGGTGGTAAATAAGTTCGATAAGTTCAGACCTGCCTTAATCCACCGATATAGTTATACATCTGCACGAAGGTTATATAATGACGAATTTGAAAATCTTGATTTCTACCCGGATTCACTTATTAGCGGCGGTATAACACAGGATTCAGTCCAACATCACGATTTTATCAATGATGTAAATATAAGAATCGATGGAGCTTTTGCTGATTCGTCTGGATGGTTCATTGAGGCAGGCCTGCATCACGAACTTCTACATCTGTATTCCTATTATGGCTCTGATTGGAAACAGGGACTCGGGGTTGGGGCCTCCGCTGGCCTTAGTATTAAAAATATCGCGCTTTCAGGACAGGGACGATTTATGTTTGCGGGCTATATGGCAAGCGATCATAAACTTGTCGTAAGAGCTCAATATAATCGGGTTGGGAAATCCAATGGACCGGAGCTTAGGGTTTCATCAAAAGCGTATACTCCTGATTTATTCTTAAGTAGCTATATGGGGAATCACTACCAATGGAAGAATGTTTTTTCAAAGCAGATAGAGCAGGGAGTGGGATTGTCCTGGGATCTTAGTAGGTGGAACCTTTTTATTGACGCAAATATTAACCTTATTTCTAATTGGATATTTTTCAATTCAGATGCAAGACCTGAACAAAGAGATAAATCTGCATTTCTGGCCTCTTCCAGTATTACGAAGGCCTTTAAGGCAGGACCTTTTCGCTCCAGAAATTCTGTTTATTTTAATTACACCAATGCTGAAGAGATCCCCTTACCATTGGCGGTGGTTTCCACTTCTACTTTCATGCATCATGATATACATTTTCGCAAAACCAATGGGCTTCTACAAATAGAATACGGATTTGATCTTCGATTTGTCAGTGGATATAATGGTTTTGCCTATATGCCGGCTACCGGTATTTTTTATTTACAAGATGAGAAAGTTTTAGGCAACTATCCGGTACTTGATTTGTTCTTTATTGCAAGGGTGAAGAGAACCCGCTTTTTTGTAAAATGGGAGCATGTAAATTCGGGATTCACGGGAGGGAATATTTTCCCTGTATTGCATTACCCACTTGAGCAAAGGAATATAAAATATGGAGTTTACTGGCATTTCCATGACTGATACATTCATTTCAAAAGTTCAAAAAAGAATACATATGAGCCTTCCTGGAAAGGCTGCACAGGAACTAATGGCTCCAACAGTTAGATTTACAGGTTTGAAATATCCAGATCCTGCCAATTCGAAAAGAAGTGGAGTTCTTTTGCTTCTTTATCCAGATATAACAGGATGGTCAACTGTGTTTATCGAAAGAACTGTTTATGGGCCCCATGGAGGACAAATTAGTTTGCCAGGGGGGAAGATGGAGGCTGATGATCGGGATATACAAGCTACAGCACTGAGGGAGACAAAGGAAGAAATTGGTGTTAGCCCGGAACAAATTGAAGTGTTGGGAGAACTTACATCGCTTTATGTTCCTAATAGTAATTTTTTAGTTAGTCCTTTTGTTGGATTCATCAACGAGGTTCCTGAAATGGTAAAGGATGACAAGGAAGTGGCATCAATAATTAAGATTGATGTGAGAGAATTATTTGATGCGAAAAATAAGGGTACAAAATCCTTTAGTAGATCCGGCTATGATATTCAAGCTCCTTATTATAGAGCGAGAGAGTATATTATATGGGGGGCTACAGCTATGATAATGAGCGAGTTCGAAAATCTGCTCAAATAAAATACCTACAAATTCCAGTTTGTCTATTTTCTGAAATTTTTTATAAAGTTTTCAACTTCTGGAACTCCTCCCTGATAAATAAGATATCCATTATAGGGTTCCCTGGATGTTATTTCATCGTTGACCGGCGTTAACATTATTTTCTTTACTTCTTCTAAGTCATTAGTCTGTCCGAGAGCCCAACCTAATTTTATAAAAGCGACTTCTGGGAGCATGTTTTCCAAAGGGATTACACCCATTGATAATAATTCTCTTCCAGTTTCATAAACTAACATATGGACATAACCCCAAATGGTTTGGAGGGTCATATATACAGCTACTCCTTTATCTCTTGCTCTTTCAATGGCAGGATATAACTCTTTGTTAACATGTCCTAACCCGGTACCTATAATTATGATTCCCTTATATCCCAAATCCACCAATGAGTCTATGGTGTTTGGGTGCATATGAGGATAGAAATATATCATACTAACCTTATCCTCGAAATAGGGTAAGATACTAACATTTTTATCTTTTCTACGATGATTGAATCCTGGTTTGAGGACTTTTATCTCGCCTCTCTTGACAGTTGCAATAGGAATGTCTCCAATTGTTCGGAAGGCTGATCTATATGAAGAGTGCATTTTTCGAACTCTTGTTCCTCTATGAAGAAAGCCATAATCATCTGAAGTAGGGCCAAACATACATATACATACTTCTGCTATGTCACCATGTCCTGCAGCATAGCATGCATGCATGAGGTTTAATGCTGCATCTGATGATGGCCTGTCGCTTGATCTTTGTGAACCTACGAGGATTATTGGAATGGGAGAATTTTGAACCATGAATGAAAGGGCTGCTGCCGTATGGTGCAATGTGTCTGTACCATGTCCAATAACAATACCATCAACTCCTTTTTCGATTTCCTTACCAATCGCGATAGCTAATTGTTTGTATTGGTCGGGGCCCATATTTTCACTAAATACGGCAAAGACCTTCTCTGTGTCGAGGTTACAAATATCTGCTAACTCCGGCACGGCGCCGTATAATTCCCCAGGTGAAAAAGCAGGTATTACAGCTCCAGTTCTATAGTCCAGCCGACTGGCTATAGTTCCACCTGTGCCAATTAGTTTTACAGCAGGCAGGTTGTCACTCTTAGGAAATTTCTGCTCCGGGATTTTGTAATTGGCTTTTAGATAACCTGTTTCTTTAATAGAAATTATTGTATTAACAGAGACACCAATATTA
>CAYXQX010000437.1:0-4008 GCA_964467485.1 uncultured Porphyromonadaceae bacterium
ATATTTCTGATCATGACCCCTTGGGCAGGGGGACATCGGCAGGCCCTCTTACTTCTAAATTCATGGTGTCGGCTCTCCTTAAGGCCGTTAGACAAACGGATATTCCTATTCTGAACGCATTTCAGGTTATTACCTTGCTTGCTGCTCCTGATGATAATGGAAATAAACGAGTTAGAGGAGCTATAGCCATAGATGCCAGTCAGGTAAACTCCCCTACGAATGGTTTGGCTTTTATTAATTCCACCAATGTTATTCTTGCAAGCGGAGGTCCGGGAGGATTATACAAGTATTCTGTTTACCCCCTGTCTCAAACCGGATCTATTGGAATGGCTTTGCGTATTGGGGCCAAGGCTCATAACCTTACAGAATCTCAATTTGGGATAGCCTCAATAAAGCACCGTTGGAATCTGTCGGGCACATACCAGCAGGTTATTCCGAGGTATTTTTCCACAGATAGCAATGGAAATGATCAGAAAGAATTCCTTAATGAGTTCTTTCCTGATCTTAACAGATTATGTAGTGCCATTTTTTTGAAAGGCTACCAATGGCCTTTTGATCCACGTAAAATTGCTGATCACGGCTCCTCTCTTATTGACTTATTGGTTTATAATGAGATTGTTCGTCGTGGCAGAAGAGTATTTCTAGATTATAAGCACAACCCCGGGTACCAATCTTCAGAGTCATTTACTATTGATAATCTTTCCCAGGAGGCAAGTAGCTATCTAAAAAATTCCGGTGCCGTTTATGATTTGCCGATTGAGAGGCTTGCTCATATGAACCAGCCGGCCATTGATTTGTTTATGAGTCATGGAATTGATCTTAGGGAGGAGCCTCTTGAGATTGCCGTTTGTGCCCAGCATAATAACGGGGGACTACAAGGAAATATATGGTGGGAATCAAATATTAAGAATCTATTTCCAATTGGTGAGATAAATGGTACCCACGGAGTTTACCGTCCGGGTGGATCGGCACTTAATGCCGGTCAGGTTGGTGGGATGAGGGCTGCTCAATACATTGCGCAACATTATAAGCAAGAGCCTCCGGATGCGGAATACTTCTTTTCAGATAACAGGGAACAGGTACTGGAGGAATTGGCCTTATGTCAAAACTTTCAAACCGGTTCTGTTCGTTCTCCAGAGGAAATCATCTCGGCAATTCAAACCAGGATGTCGGATCAGGCCGCACACATAAGAAACCCAAGTCAAATTGAATCTGCTATTTGTGATGCGTGGCAGCTGGTTCGTTCAGTTCCGGCCCAAATAAAGATTGAAAGAAAAGATCAGATCACAGATGCATATAAAGCCTATGATTTGGCTATTACGCATGCAGTGTATCTTGAGTCTATATATGAATACATTAGTAAAGGTGGTGGGAGTAGAGGTTCATTCCTGATTGTTGATCCTGAGGGATCAGTAATCCATGAATCGTTGGATCCGGAGTGGAGGATAAAGATTGAATCAGAATCTGAACCAATAAATAATATTCAGGAAATACAATTAAATCCTGATTTCACTTGTCATAAAACCTGGGTAGAGCCAAGACCCATCCCAATGGAAAAACACTGGTTTGAAACACTTTGGAAAGAATTTAGGGATAATCGCCCCGAGTAAGCGAATAACCGAATAACCGAGTAACCGAGTAAGGAATGAAAACAGCAATAGTAACAGGAGCAAGCAGAGGAATTGGAAAAGCCATATCAGTAGAGCTTGCGCAGAATGGATATCAGGTTATTGGCCTGTCGCGCAATATTGAGCCTGGTGAACCATTTGCAATGACAATCAAAAATGATGTGTCAGATATTGTCAGTCACAAGGATGTTATCAGTGAGGTTATGGAAAAATATGGTCGGATAGATGTACTGGTTAATAATGCTGGCATCGCACCTCCAAAGCGAGAGGATATCCTGATAGTCAGTACTGACAGCTTTGACTATCTGATGGATACTAATCTTAGAGGGCCTTTCTTTTTAACACAAAAAGTGGCCTCCCAGATGATCAGTAGTCAGGGTGAGCTAACGGATTATCATCCAAAAATTGTATTTATCACTTCAGTTTCTGCCGTTGCATCCTCTCCTGAGCGTGCTGAGTATTGTGTTTCAAAAGCCGGACTGAGCATGGCAAGTAAGGTTTTTGCCGACAGGCTGGTAGAGCATGATATTCCTGTTTTTGAAATACGGCCTGGGATCATACTTACTGATATGACTAAGGCTGTTAAGGAGAAATATGATAAGAGGATTTCTGAGGGTTTGATTCCTCAGGGAAGGTGGGGGAAGCCGGAAGATATCGCCCGGGGAGTGCTGACTCTGGTTGACGGAGGTATACCATATAGCACCGGGTCGATTATCGAAATAAGCGGTGGTATGAATATCAGACATCTATAAGCGATGATAGATAAGAGTAAACAAAATATTGCACCGGTAAGAATTCTGTTTTCTGCTATAAATGGGTATGGTCATTACTATTTGAAAACCCTGTTTGAGGAAATTCCTGAGAGTGATGCTGTTCTGGTTGGCATTATTGATCCTGAGGCGCATAAATCAGGATATTATTCTTTTATATCAGGAAAAAATATACCGATTTTTAATACTATTGATGAATACTTCAATAAGGGTTTTGAAGCTGATCTGACAGTTATCTCATCCCCTCCCCAATATCATGTTTCACAGGCTGTTGTAGCCTTGGAAAATGGAAGTAATGTGTTAGTTGATAAGCCGGTTGGGGTTAATGTTGATTCGGTTAAAGAGCTTATTGAGACGGCTGAAAATGCTAAGAGATGGGTTGAGGTTGGATATCAGTGGACATTCTCCAAAGCTATTCAGGATTTAAAAAGGGATATTCTGGATGGCATATATGGTGATCCGCTAAGGTTTAAAACAATTTGTCTTTGGCCACGTGAACACAGTTACTATAACAGGAATAGCTGGGCCGGTAAAATTGCAGACCCGATGGGGCAGTTTGTGTTAGATAGTCCGGCAAATAACGCTTGCGCACATTTTTTACATAATCTTCTGTTCTTGCTTGGTGATGTCATGGATACCTGTGCTATGCCTCAAGAGCTTGAGAGTAAGAGATTTCGTGCCTATGATATTGAGAACTTTGATACAATCAGTCTTAGAGTACAAACTAATAGAGGGGCGGAGGTGCTTTTTTATGCATCTCATGTAAGTGAATCTCCCAGGAACCCTGAATTTGTTCTTGAATTTGAGAAAGGTCTTGTTGAATTAGGTGGATCAGATAAGCAAATAGTGGGGAGAGATAAAAAAGGACTGATAAAGAATTATGGCCATCCGGATGACGACCATCAGTTTAAAAAACTATTTGGAGCCATCAGGAGAGTGAAAGAAGGAGGGCTAGCTATTTGCCCGCCTGAAGCAGCCATTGCCCAAACAATATGTATTAATATGATTCATGAATCAAAAGACCCTGTTGTTAAATTTCCTGATGAAATGCTTGTTGAAACGGAGAACAGACGATGGGTTAGAGGTTTGGGGAATAAGATTGATAGAGCTTATGAAGGTAACTGTTTGATATGAATGTGAATTATGAGTTATGAGTTATGAGTTATTTTTTCCTAGCACCCAGCACCCAGTATTATGACCTCACGAGAACTAGTATATAAGACTTTAGAATTTGATAATCCGGAGCGGATACCCCGGCATTTATGGCTTTTACCTTGGGCAAAAATTCATTATCCGAAGGAATCAGCTATTATTCACAGAAAGTATCCTGATGATATTATTCAAGTACCCGGTTTATTTGAGAAGCCATTGCCTGTAACCGGGGGTAAGTATACAAAGGGAGTTTATATTGATGAGTGGGGTTGTCCGTTCTCGAATATGGAAGAGGGCCTGATGGGTATTGTTAGTGAGGCTATTGTAAAGGATTGGGATGATCTGAAAGATTTAAGACTTCCTGAGGAGAACCTTATGCTGGATGTTGATGCTATTAACAGTTTTTGCAGATCAACGGATAAGTTCACTTATGCAGGAAGTATAGTTCGGCCTTTCGA
>CAYXQX010000438.1:0-4002 GCA_964467485.1 uncultured Porphyromonadaceae bacterium
ATTTTGGATATTTTAAAAGACGAAGAGGTTCTTTCCTTAGAATTGTATAATTCTTTTTATTTCAGTGCCGAAGAAATATCCAAAATAATCTTTGCCATGATAAAGAATTTGAACAAGTAATTTCAAAATTATTATAATGGGTTGACGCGTCCCGATAGATATCGGGACCGGGTACAAAATCAACAAATAAAAGCCTTTTAACATAAGGTTTAGGGGCTTTTTTGATTTGTACTACCGAAACATTTTAGTGTTCTCCTACTTGGCAAGAGAAATGACTATAAATACACTTCACGCTATTTCCTGCTTTTTCACACTATTTCTTAACTAATTGACTTTATACCTTTTAAGATGTTTTGATGTCAGTTGACACAATCATGTTCCTCACATGGAGGAAGTGTCTCTATAGGCATTAAAAGTGTCCTAAATCAAGAACTTGAACTCCGCTCTTTATAAGTGATTGATATATAGTAATATATGACAAGCATATAGTGTTTTTATTGTGTCTTTTGTATAATTGAGTTATATGAAATAGAATCTATAATTTTATTCCTACCTTAGAATAAATATTGTAGGGCAATTCCAAACATAATAACCTTACTGTGGATATTATGAACTTATAGTATATAATATAACATTAACAAAGGATTAAGATTATGGGAATTAAAACAGGTCCAAAAAGAACTGCTAAATCAACGGGAAAACCACACAAGCATAAGAAAGGGGATTAATCACTATGACCCTGAAGAAATGAAATTATTCTTTTGCATACAGAAGTTTCGAAAAGAAACAAACCAATTAAATGCAAAAAGAACGCCAGTAATAGGCGCTATTGGTAAATGAATTAGTGTCTCTGGCTAGTTTCAGTGCAACTCGCCAGTGCCAAAACAGGGTGCTCGATGAAATGAGATGCACATCCGGTGGAGGACCTGGATTGAGCCATACAGGGCAAGGCATTCCTCCATACGAAACTCATAAGACAATCTATCAATAATAACAACGTAATAATAAAAGGATGATACAAAGAATTACATTTTTTTCAATATTAGCTATTATGATTTCTTGCGAAACCGGCAACAATGCCCACAAGGTAATCTCTTCAGGGGAGGTACTGTACAATGGAATTATTCTCCCCGAGGAATGGCCTCCCAGGAACGATGTGAAGTATGGTGATATGGATGTCCCATATCTTACCAGCAAACCAATTCTTATTCCAATCAATATTGGAAGGCAGCTTTTTGTAGATGATTTTCTTATTGCCGAAACAAATTTGCACAGGGAGTATTACTATCCTGACTTCTATGAGAAAAACCCAGTTCTGAAAAGTGATAAAGATTATGAGGTAACTTCCATTGGTGAACCCTATGCCTCTCCTTTTTCAGATGGTATATGGTATGACGAAGAGGCAAGGAAATTCAAGATGTGGTATTTGACCGGTGGGAAACTACTTTTCGACGAGCCTCAATCATTTGTGACGGCATACGCGGAATCGGATGACGGAATAAACTGGATAAAGATTGACCAGGATGTGATTCCCGGAACCAATATAGTAGAACCTCACAGGAGAGATGGTAATGTCATGTGGTTTGATAAAGCAGAGACAAATCCTGCAAAAAAATACAAGCTCTTTAATGTCGAACGGAGGGAGTATGAGCCAGGTAAAAAGGGATGGATCTTAGTTCTGAGATATTCGGCAGATGGCATTCATTGGGGGGATATCGTCGCACAGTCCAAAAGAATCGGAGACCGGACAACCGCTTTTTTCAACCCCTTTACTGAGAAGTGGGTACTGAGCATCCGAGTGACTGGAAAAGGGCGGGTTCGTGACAGGAACTACCTTGAAGACAGCAATCCTGAGGTTCTTGTAAACAAGTTAGATAACGTTTTATTCCCCACCAAAAAGGACGATGTTGTATTCTGGTTTGGCCCATTCGATAATGAGCCCAGACATCCTAAACATCCTGATATAGACCCTCAGATTTACAACCACGATGCCATCGCTTATGAGAGTATCCTGCTGGGTTATTTCTGTGTCTGGCAGGGGCCTGAAAATTCCGACTGCGCCAAACTGCACGTGCAAAAGAGGAATGAGGTATTGCTGGGTTACAGCAGAGACGGTTTCCACTGGAATCGCACCGACAAGACTCCATTTATGGGGGTAAATGAGACTGAAGGAGCTTGGAATTGGGGCAACATGCAATCTATTGCCGGCGTTCCGATTATCGTAGGTGATTCGCTGTATTTCTATAGCAGTGGAAGAATGAGAAATGATTTGATGTGGGATGCTTGTATCTCCACAGGCATGGCCAAGCTGCGCCGCGATGGGTTTGCGTCTATGAACGCCGATGAAAACCAAGGTTCCCTCCTGACTGAGAAAATTTCATTCAACGGAGAATATCTCTTTGTGAATGCTGATGTAAAAGGTGAGCTTAAGGCTGAGATACTCAATGCTAAAGGAAAAGTAGTTAAAGGGTTTTCCAAAGATGACTGCATAACCTTCACTGGCAATTCCACCAAGCAATCTCTCTCATGGAAATCAGGCAACCTCGCGAAGCTCAAGGGAGAGCCTGTCCAAATTAAGTTCTATCTTACAGACGGTAAACTCTACGCTTTCTGGGTGAGCAAATGGGATTCTGGTGAGAGCGGAGGCTATACTGCTGGTGGCGGGCCTGGTCTGCATCCATCGGGAAAAGACATTAAATAATGTAAATTCCCATGCGAGTTTCGTTCGACCATTAATCAATAAATTATTTACGGATGAAAATAAAAATGAATTCTATTTCTAATGTCTCACACATAAAAAGACTTAATAATGAAAAAAATCCTGACGAAGGATACTTCAGAGCTATTATCCGAAAATCGATAAATAGAAGGGACGTTCTCCGCAGAGGGGCGATTGCCGGTGCAGCCCTCACCATTATACCGAGGCATGTTCTCGGTGGCATTGGTTACGTTACTCCCAGTGATCAGCTTACCAAGGGCATCATCGGTGTCGGCGGCATGGGGCTCGGCCATTTTGACTTCCTCAATAAACTCTATGGTCTCCATATTCCATATTTCAAAAAACAATTCAGCAGCATCGTTGGAATCCTTTATTTTGAATCTGTCTGAGGGTTTCTGTTTAGTAACGTAAGTAAGCTTTACTTCAGCAGCTTTGTAAGAATTTACATGTTCAATTTCTTTCATTTTTATAAGTTTTAGTTGTTGTTATTAATTGTGAGTATAGCTAGTGGGGCGAGCCGACCGCGAGTGTAGACGATTTTCTCGTGTTCTTCCTCCCACAGAGTCTATATTCAAATCTACCCGCCAGATTAAATCTAAATCCCTCAGAAAAGGTTCGGAAAAAAGTACGGCTCCGGGTACAAAATCAAAGAGCATGTTGAATATTCAGCATGCTCTTTATTTATTTAGGATGACGGAACCGAGCCAACCGAAGGAGGCGTGAGATTTTAGGTGTTAGGGTTCCTGATGCTGCCTCAAATAGATTAAAGACGAGAGTAGAAATGCTTTCGTCTTTGTTTTTGTCTAAATCAGTCCACTTTTTGCTCACGATTTACAATCAGGGGATCACTGGTTCGATCCCATCTGGGCCCACAATGAAAATCAAAGAGTTACAACTTCAAAAATTGCAACTCTTTTTTTATGCGCCTGGTTTTGGACGAAATGGTATTTTGTGGTCGAAAGTAGCATCAATTTATTATGATATTCTCATTTTTATAAGCTCTAATTTTTCAAGCAACGAACCGAAAAAGTATAATACCAAATGAAAACATAGAATCTCAATGTAATACTATTAGTTCCGGTTATAAGGATTGAATAGGGTTTAACCCTTGTTGGTATAAGCCCTGCAGGACATTTTTTAATAAGCTACTTTTTCAGTTACGATACCTGATCCCTTTAGAAGTATTCCCTTAATAGAGAATGTATTACAAGGAATGACTTGCTACTAACAAATTATAATGTAATCTAAAAGTTCTTTAAGTGCATTAGAAAAAAAGCGATAGC
>CAYXQX010000439.1:0-3996 GCA_964467485.1 uncultured Porphyromonadaceae bacterium
GTAAGATCTAATGGTTTAGTATATTTTCTGAAGTTGCCCGTACCATCTGAGCTGCTTGTAACAGCCTCGTAATAAATATCTGCAGTTGAATCAATGCAAGACAGTTTTACAGTAGTTTGCTTCTCAAATGTCCTATCTCCTTCACTTATAAAAGGAACAGGCAATATCAGGCCATCCCATATGGCTGTCATAGGTTTATTTTTTCCTGTTCCCCAATCCTTATTTGGAACAGCACCCATATGCAGAACCAATTCTCCTCCTGCCATTATTGACTCATGTAAAAGATAGCTTTTATTGTATTCCTTTCCGTTAAGCATTGCTTTTTGGATATAGATATTTTCAGGAGTCTTATTAATTGCTTTGGTGGTAAATTGCTTTCCATTTTCAAGATTTATTACCGACTCCTCAAACATTGGAGTACCAATAATATATTCAGGAACACCAGGCGTTACAGGATAGAATCCTAATGCACTAAAAATATACCATGCCGACATTTGCCCACAGTCTTCATTCCCACAAAGTCCATCCGGCTTATCGGAATACATCTCATTACAAATCCGGCTAACATATTCCTGTGTTTTGCAGGGTTTACCAATGAAGGAATACAGGTAGGCCATATGATGAGAAGGCTCATTTCCATGAGCGTACTGACCTATTAATCCGGTTATGTCTGCCTGATTCCTTCCTGTTGTTTCAGAGGAGGTAGAGAACAACTCATCCAATTTAGCTTCCAATGCATCAGGTCCGCCAAAAAGATTAATCAGACCACTTACATCCTGTGGAACGAAGAAACTATATTGCCAGGCATTTGCCTCGGTGTAATTATAATTAACCTCTTTAGGATCAAAAGGTTCAAACCATTGAGACCCCATTTTTGCTCTCATAAAACCGGTAGATGGATCAAAAATATTTTTATAATACTGACCGCGTTGGTTAAATCGTTGATAAACACTATCAACACCCATCTCTTTTGCCATAATTGAAATACACCAGTCGTCATATGCGTATTCCAAAGTTTTAGAAACTGAGGCATCCTCTTCAGATGCCGGAATATATCCAAGTTCCTGATAGGGCAACAATCCCAAGTGCTTTAAATCAGCACTATTGATCATTGCCTTGAGGGCCTTTTCATTGCTATAGTCACGTAATCCCTTCATATAAGCATCCACAATAACCGGAACAGCGTGATACCCTATCATTGTTCCGGTTTCATTAGCCGACAATTCCCAAACGGGTAATATGCCTCCTTGTTCATATTGCTTGATGAAGGTTCTAATAAAGTTCTGGGTAACATCCTGTTCTAAAATTGTGAACAAAGGGTGTGTAGCTCTAAAAGTATCCCAAAGAGAGAAAACAGTATAGTTTGTGAAGCCATCGGCTTTATGAGCCAGAAGGTCGCGACCACGATATAAACCATCAACATCGGTATAAATGTTTGGGCTCAAATACTGATGATAAAGTGCTGAATAAAAGGTTTTTTTCTGAGACAGAGTACCTCCTTTAATCTGTATTCGCTTAGCCACTTTACTCCATGCTGTTGATGCATCCTCAACGATTTCATCAAAATTCCAATCCGGAATTTCTGCTTCAAGATTTTTTCTTGCACCCTCAACACTAACTGCCGAAACACCCACTTTAACCTCAATCTCCTCTCCTCTTCCGGTAGTAAAAGAAACGTGTCCTTTTATTGCCTGGCCATGAAGCTCCTGAACCGGATAAAGCTTATCATCCAGATACAAACCAAAATCCTTAAAAGGCTTTGAAAACCTTATTACAAAGTAAACATACTGATCAGAAGCCCACTGCTGGGAGCGCCTTAAGCCTTCAATTTCATATTCATTAACTACGCGAAGAAATGATGATAAAACCTTATCCCTGTGCTCCAGGTCAATAATAATATTAGCAGATTGTGATTTCGGGAATTTATACCTATGATAACCAACCCTTTGGGTAGCGGTGAGCTCAGCAACAATTTTATGATCATTAAGCTTTACCCTATAATACCCTGGCTTGCTTATTTCATTAATATGAGAAAAAACCGATCCATACCCCGATTCAGGATTACCTCTAAGCCCAGGTTCCAGCTGAACATCCCCTATTGTAGGCATCAATAAAATATCACCATAATCTGTAGCTCCGGTGCCACTGAGATGGGTATGTGAGAAACCATAGATATAATCATCCGAATAGTGATAACCACTACAACCTTCCCATCCATCCAATCTGGTATCCGGACTAAGCTGAACCATACCGAATGGCATGCTGGCTCCCGGGTAAGTATGCCCAGGTCCATCTGTTCCAATCATTGGATCCATGTATTCTATTGGATCTGCAGAGCGCTCACAGCCTAATACCAATCCAAGTACCAGACTTAAAAATATAAGTTTTTTCACCTTGAGTCTATTTCTTAACTATTCTTCCATGTTCATTGATAATGAAACAATTACCTTGCTCACCTGACTTAGTATATCCCTGAAAACCATATGATCCAGCCTCCATTATCACCTCCAGTCCATTCTTCAACAGAGACTCCTCCGGCCACGCAAGTTCTTCCAGCGAAGAAGCATACTTGCCATTTTTCTCCTTGTAGCTGAATTGCCGATAATATAAATTTCTTAAAACCCACCTTTCCTCAAGTCCTTCGGGCCTGTTAAAAGTGGCTTGATCACCTGTATTAAAATCCCCTTCAAACTGCACATAACCCCAGTACTCAGGCATATGCATATTAACAAAACCTTGAGGCGACCATACCCAGTTATCCTCAGGATAAGCTTTACCTGTTTCGGGGTTAATAAGCTTCTCATATTTACCATTCTTAACCTCAACTTTCCATTCAACCCTGGAAAAATTTATCCTCCACTGATCACCAATAATAGGCATCTCACCACCTGGAGCACACTCCTCTAAAACTTTAAAAGGGATAGCTATCTCTACAGTCCAGCCCTCATCAGTATCCTTTGGGTTGTTAATGGTACCCTGGATTTCAGTGCCAACCTTAAGGCCCTGAATATTCCACGAATCCACGGCAGGCCCTCCATCCCGGTATGGCTGTAAGAGCATCAAATCCCAAGCTGTCTCAAAGGCATTCACTTCTAACTCATAATAAGCATGAGTATCATCATTAGGGTCGATAAACACCTCAAAATCATTATCGAAAAAGATCACCTCATCTCTTTTGGTGATATTAGCCCATACATGGGGCTCTTCTAACTCAGCAGCAACATAAAGATAATCCTCATCCCACAACATCTTCATTCTTGTCTTAAACCGTGGCTCCGCTTTGCCCTCTCCTTCAATATCCTTAAACCATACCGACCATGATGCCTCACCCCACTCCTCACTACTTATATTTCCATCAATATCAATTGATTGAGGTGTTTTAAAACACATATAATTGTTAGGCTGTCTGTATTCAGGAATCTCCTCTATCTCACTTCCTGATTCTACTCCACCTGAACATCCAAAAAATATTGCTGTAATAATGGGCAAATAAATGTATCTTAATATCCTTTTCATAACTCTCCAAAATTTTATTTCATCAAAACTGAACACTGATAATCTCTCATAAATTTAGAACCCCGAATTTAAAAATTCCCAAACTGATATTAATCATAAACTGTCAAATATCATACAAAATTATTAGCACGGATATAAGCTGAATTTAGATTATTATCTTTGCGCCTCATCTTTTTCGAACATAACTATACTATGAAACCTACTTTACTTGTATTAGCAGCCGGACTTGGAAGCCGTTATGGCAGTTTGAAACAAATGGATCGCCTGGGACCAAATGGGGAATCGATAATAGATTATTCTGTGTTCGATGCTGCCAGGGCAGGCTTTGGAAAAGTAGTTTTTGTATTGAGAGAGGAAATCGTTGAGGATTTTTATACTCTTTTTGCCAATAGATACAAAAGCACGATAGAGGTTGATCACGTGGTTCAAAGCCTCAGTGATATCCCCGATGGAATAATTCTTAATCCAGAAAGAGTTAAA
>CAYXQX010000440.1:0-3993 GCA_964467485.1 uncultured Porphyromonadaceae bacterium
TCTTATTGCAGGATTACAAGGATCTGGAAAAACCACTTTCGCCGGCAAGCTGAGTAATTTCCTAAAGATAAAAAAGGGAAAGAACCCATTGCTTGTAGCAGGTGACGTGTACAGGCCTGCAGCGATTGAGCAGTTAAAAGTTTTGGGGGAGCAGGTAGGAATACCTGTTTATACAGAAGAGGGTAATCTTGATCCGGTAAAGATTGCAAAAGGTGCGATTAAGCATGCACGTAACCATGGTCACGATTTGGTAATTGTGGATACAGCCGGCCGGCTGGCTGTTGACGAGGAGATGATGAATGAGATCGCCGCCATTAAGAAGGCAATTGATCCTCATGAGATTCTTTTCGTGGTGGACTCCATGACTGGTCAGGATGCTGTAAATACAGCCAAAGAATTTAATGATCGCCTTGATTTTGACGGAGTTGTACTAACTAAACTAGATGGTGATACCAGGGGTGGAGCAGCTCTGTCTATCAAATCTGTTGTGGATAAACCGATTAAGTTTATTGGAACAGGGGAAAAAATGGATGCTCTGGATGTTTTTCATCCAAGCAGGATGGCCGACCGTATTCTGGGTATGGGTGATATCGTTTCTCTTGTTGAAAAAGCTCAGGAGCAATTTGATGAAGAAGAGGCAAGGATACTTCAGAAAAAACTGGCAAAGAACCAGTTCAATCTGGACGACTTTCTGAAGCAGATTCAACAAATAAAGAAGATGGGTAACATTAAGGATCTTGCTGGCATGATACCGGGAATGGGTAAGGCCATGAAGAATATGGATATTGACGATGATGCTTTTAAGGAGATTGAAGCAATAATAAGATCCATGACACCAACGGAGAGGGAGAGCCCGGTTATTCTTAATGGAAGCCGTAAGAAAAGGATAGCTGCGGGATCGGGTTCAAATGTCCAGGAAGTAAATAGATTGATCAAACAATTCGGCGAAACCAGAAAAATGATGAGTGCTATGGCCAGAGGGAAGAATCCGGCTCGTATGCTAGGTAATTTATCAGGTCGTCGTTAAGAAATAATTATGGAACTTATTGAAGGCAAAAAGATTGCTGCAGGTCTCAAAGAAGAGATGGCCAAGGAGGTTGCAGAGCTTGTTAAAGGAGGATATAAAACCCCGCATCTGGCTGCTGTTTTGGTTGGCAATGACGGTGGCAGTGAAACATATGTGGGTCATAAGATCAAGGCTTGTGAACAAGTTGGATTGAAATCGACATTAGTTAGATTACCAAATACAGCCACTGAAGATGAATTGCTCGCAGAGGTGGATAAACTTAATAAGGATGAAGATATTGACGGATTTATTGTTCAGTTACCTTTACCTTCACATATTGCTGAAGATAAGGTTATTGAAGCTATTGATCCAGAAAAGGACGTCGATGGATTTCATCCCGTTAGTATAGGTCGTATGGTACAAGGACTACCAACTTTCCTTTCGGCAACGCCGGCTGGCATTGTTGAACTTCTGAAGGCCTATAATATTGAAACATCAGGAAAGCATTGTGTTATCATTGGTAGGAGCAACATTGTGGGTACACCACTGGCAATTCTTCTATCGAGGAAATCCAATCCGGGAAATTGTACGGTAACTATCTGCCATAGTCGCACTCAAAATCTCAAAGAAATTACTTTGCAGGCTGATATTCTTATTCCTGCATTGGGCATACCAGAATTTGTTACAGCTGATATGGTAAAAGAGGGGGCTGTTGTTATCGATGTTGGCACTACCAGAGTTAAATCTGATTTAACCAAATCAGGATGGAAACTTAAGGGAGATGTGTTATTTGATGAGGTTGCACCAAAGACCTCCTATATTACACCCGTTCCAGGTGGTGTTGGTCCGATGACCATTGTATCGCTGATCAGAAATACCATACAAGCAGTTAAGAATAAACACTCATAACTCATAATTTCAGCTTGCTGATCCCGATTTTTATCGGGGCATAACTCATAACTCATAACTCATAACTCATAACTCATAACTCATAACTCATAACTCATGGGCAGCTATAGGTGTAGAAATAGAAGTAGTGGGTCTGATAGTTTAAGGAATAATTTTACCTCCATTAGTTTTCATCAGTGGAATCGAAAATCATACTCTTTATTTTCACTTTTGGGCAAATCAATCCGAATCGGAGTTCTAGCCATTGTTTATGTTCTTAATCTGGCTCCATTAAAAGCTCAAAGTGATACAGTTGAGATTCTTCAGCAGCAGGATTATCAGCTTGATGAAGTGGAGGTTAGGGCAGAGCGTACTCCACTGGCTCTATCTGAGGTAGCCAGGTTGCTTACTGTTATCACGAAAAAGGAGATTCAGGCTGCCGGAGCCAGATCCATAGCAGAACTATTAGATCATATCAGCTCTGTTGATGTTCGTCAGCGGGGACCGGAGGGAATACAATCAGACATTTCAATAAATGGCGGTAGCTATGAGCAGGTGATGATCCTGCTTAATGGGATAAATATTACTGATCCTCAGACTGGTCATTTCCATATGGATATTCCTGTTCCTCTGGAAGCTATTGAGAGGATTGAGGTAATAAGTGGTTCTGCAGCCCGTGTTCTAGGGCCAAATTCATATTCTGGAGCTATAAATATTGTTACCCGACTGGATGATCACAGAGTATTGGATCTTAATGCAGGCCTGGGGCAGTATAAGCTCGGAAAGGCCGGCATATATGGTGGAAACAAATGGGGTAGACTAAAACTTGCCTCTTCTGCCCAGTATGCCAGCACAGCGGGTTTTGTCGCGAATACTGATTCTAGAAATATGTCAGCTTTTATTCATGGGGAATATCAAGGTGATAATCAGACTATTAGTTTTCAGGCAGGAGTGAATAGTAAGGCTTTTGGGGCAAATTCATTTTACACACCTCTTTATCCTGATCAATACGAAGAGACGGGTTCAGTATTTTCCAGTTTGAGCTGGGAAAAAAAAGGAGCATTGAAATGGAAGCAGGATATTTACATCAGGTATCATGAGGATGAGTTTCATCTATTCAGGGATACGGCTCCCGCTTGGTACTCCGGCCCAAATAATCACCTTTCAGGGATATTCGGTTCCCATCATAATTTTTGGTTCGACTCTCGCTTGGGGAGGACTTCGTTTGGGGCAGATTTGAGAATGGAAAAGCTGTGGAGCAGCGTTCTTGGCGATCCCTTGGAAATGGAGCATTTCAAGAGTGTGGGCGATGAAATTGTCTTGGGCTTTGGTGGCTACAGAAGACACACAAGCATATTTATGGAGCAGAGATGGGGAGGGAAAAGATTTCAAATATCCGGAGGTGTGCTTACTCATATGGTAAATGGTAATTCATCAGGATTACATCTTTATCCCGGCTTGGATATCAGTTACAGGATTTTTCCAAACCTTAAAGTCTATTCTAATTTTAGTCGTTCATTAAGACTCCCATCTTTCACCGAGATGTATTATAAAAGTCCTATACATAGAGGTAATATAGGATTGTTACCTGAAACAGCCTGGGATTATCAGGCAGGATTGAAATATTCTAAGACTAATTTTTCGGCAAGCTCTACCCTGAATATAAGATGGGCTGATAATAGTATTGATTGGGTGCGAACTGATGCAACTGAGCTATGGGAAACCCACAATATTACAGATTTGTTTTCCTGGACTACAGGATTTAACCTTGCAATAAACGAATCGGCCTTCTCTGGAATTGTTGATGGTCTGAGCATGAAGTTTGGATACCAATATACGAATCAGGAAAAGGGAAGTTCTGGTATGGACTCCAAATATCTGCTTGATTATCTGAAACATAAGCTTAACTGGAAAATAATTTATCATGTGCATGAAAATATTTTGTTGGGTGCCAATGTAATGTTCAACGACAGGGCCGGTAAGTATACCAACTGGGATGTTGAGGGTAATGTTTATCAACAGCAATATGAGCCCTTTATTCTGGTGGATATGAATGTGGGTTGGCAAATCAGGAAGATTAATCTTAATTTTTCCGTTAA